>JAQULY010000402.1 GCA_028718445.1 Kiritimatiellia bacterium | reverse complement strand
CGCCTGCATCCGTGCCGAAATACCGGCGGCAATATTCGGCCACTAGCGGACGGACCTCCTGCCGTGGATCCTGGGCCAGGCGCGCCACCAGACATTTGTTCAAGTCGTCATAGATCCCTTCCGAATAGGCCAGGCACCCGTCATAGCCCAGGTCGGCCATCGTACGAAAGATAGTCTGGAGCCGTACCGGCGCCACTTCGGCGCCTCTGACTCCGTAGCAGTCGTCCTCCGTACCGGGCGCAAACGAATCGCTGGAAAAGGCGATGTGCAGGAAGACGGTTTTGCGGTACGGCGGGCGGACATCCAGGGCCGGCAGCTTGGTCGTGTAACCGCACGAGATATTCAACCCATCGAGCCATGACGGTTTCCGATCGAGCAGATCGTGGAAATATTTCATTTCCGCGTCGTCCACCCACCAGGTGGCGAACAGAACCTTGATCTCAGGAAACAGGCGTAAGGCCTCGGGCATCAGATCCTTTTCCCACAGCGTCAGGACCGTTTGCACCCACGGCGCGCAAGCCGCACAGTCGCATCCGCCCCAATCCCTGAAGGCGACATCCAGATGGCTCAACCGCACGCCGCCTTCCTTCAGAAAGCGCAGGAGGTTGACAAAATTCGTCACGATCACCTGGCGGCTGGCCGGATGGGAGAGACACAGGTCCGGACCGGTCGTATGCCCCTCTCGCACGGTCGCGGCGCCCGCCGGCGTGAGTTGGTCGATATAGACGGCATTGGGTGTCACACAAAGCCCGAGTTCCAGCCCCTCGTCCTGGGCGGCCAGAAGCAGGGTCCGCTTGCGCTGCCAGGCTTTCAGCGGCTGCTCCCGCGCCCAGCGGTACAGGGGATCCTTGCCGAATGGATCCACCGCGTTGTGGGGATTGAACCAAGTGCTGTAGCCGTTGATGCCCCACGCCTTCCACTCGCGGAACAGCGCTCGCATCTCATGGTAGTTCGAGAGTTCGTAGAAATTCCCGAAATGGGCCGGAGCATATAGCGTTCGTAACTTCATCGTGTTTCCTCTTTCATCGTGTCTGTCTCATCCCGGCGTAGCGCGCCGCCGCCAGGAAACGCCCGTGCAACCAGTCTTCGGGGCCGTAGGCCCAGTCAGCGGGCGCATGGTCGAGTTCGGCCAATGGGTCACCGGCGCGTCCCTCCCGCCAATCGGCCGCCAACGACGTGGCCAACGCCGAGTCGCCTCGGGCGACTTCGGCCAACGCCACCGACAGTGCCTGGCCCTGTAATCCCCGAACCGCGGCCTGTCGCCGGCACACCTGCGCCAGATAGGCGAAACTCAGACGGAGCGCCGCAAAATCGGCGTGGTTGCGGCGGACACACGGTTGAAGCGCATCAATCTTCGCCAAAAAGGAGTTGAAGGGGATCGCGGGCCTCGGCGCCGCTTCTATTGCTCGGCGCAATTCGTCATCGTTGGCCCACGGAACCGGCAGGCTCTCGCGCGTCGGGGCGGCGTCGTAGATTGTGACCAAAGCGTCGGCCCACGCTGCATTCCATGTGGCGCCAAAGTGCCGCTCGACAAAGCGCGGGAAGGCGGTGGCGCGAGCCGCTGCGCCGCCTTCGTTGATCGCGACGGCGGCATAGGCTAGACCGTCCCAGATCGCATCGCGGATCGTGCGGGCCGGACACCAGTTGCAGACGATGACCCCCAGGGCTGAGCCGTCGATCGGATTGCCGTTCGCGGTCGGGTCGCGCGCGACGTCGCGGAAGTAGACGTCGGCGTAGGCGTCGATGTTGCGCAGTTGCGCGGTCCCCACGCGAGGCCCCCACTTGCACCAGTGGAGCGCGGGACCGCCAATCATTCGAAAGCCTTTTTCCCCTGCCAGCGCGAGCCTGGCTGCGATGACCGTCGCGTCGATTCCCGCATATTCCCAATCGTGCAGGATGATGCGCCGGTCAAGGTGGTCGAGGACCGTGGGATCGTGTCGTAAGACCATGTCGTCCCAGACGATCATCTCCTTCCCGAGCTC
The DNA here is from genome assembly GCA_028718445.1 of Kiritimatiellia bacterium. Classification (GTDB taxonomy): domain Bacteria; phylum Verrucomicrobiota; class Kiritimatiellia; order RFP12; family JAAYLN01; genus JAQULY01. The sequence continues at coordinate 3,544 of JAQULY010000402.1, read as the reverse complement.
GTGAATTCGCGCGTGCAGGGCGTTGAGGTAGTCGCCGCACACCTGTGCCCGGGTACGGTCGATCAACAACGCTCGCGAAAAGGCCGAGCCTCCCCAGTTCACCTCGTCGCACCCGGCATGCAGGTAGCGCGAGGAGAACAGGTCCGCCGCTTCGGCGTAGAGGTCGCCCAGAAGTTGCAGGGTCTTGGGATGCAGCGGGATCAGGGCGCTGAACTCTGCGTGCCCATCCGGGCCCTGGTCGTTGAGCTCGGAGTGTTCGGGCGTTTGGGTGATGTAGCGCGAATGCCCCAGCGATTCAATCTCGGGGATCAGCTCGATGCCGCGCGCCGCGGCATACCGCGCCAGTTCCGCCACCTCGGACGGGCTCAGCGCATTTGTGTGCGTCCGCAACTCCGGATGACTGCGAAAGTGCAGGGCGCACCCCTGATCGTCCGTGAGCCGGAAAATGACGGCGTTGATTTGCCACTCGGCGCAGAAGTCCAGGAAACGGCGGTAATATGCCGGCGATTCGACGAACCGCGCCGCATCAAGCATGAGCCCGCGCAAAAAAGATCCTGCAATTTGCATGTTTGGTCTCTTTCTTTCGCGTTGATCACTCATGGGAGTCGTTGTGCGCCCACCGGGACCGCCACCAAGCCACGACGAACCGTGGCCGCGAACCGCCCTGCCGCATCCGGATCGAAAGCCCCCGGAATGGCGGCAAGACTGTAGCGCCACTCTAAGCCGCCCCCTTGGGCGGCGGGGAAATTCGTGAACCAGTAGTTGTTCATGACCCACGACATCACCAGGCCATTGTGCGGCGGCAACGTTTCCTGCCATTTGCCGGTATTGATGCCGTTAACCTGCACCAGCGGGATGTCGGGCGATGCGACCACCACGGCGCCACCGGCTCCCGCCACCGCGAAGTAATGCTGCACGCTGTGCCAATCGGTCGCGGTGCCGGGTACCTGGTCGAGGCCGGGTCGCATCGCGGCACCAGGCACGTCGAGCCAGACGGAGGGAGTCTCTAGTGTTAGGTCTTCAGTGTTTGGGGCAAGAGGAAATGCCACGTAGAGCGCTTCGGCTTCCGTCTCGGGCCATTTGTCGAGTCGGTAGCACAGGTCCACGCGCGGGAGGTCGTCAAACACGACCACCTCCAGCGTGAGAGCGCGCAGGCTTCCCGGCGGATTCCCGGCGCGTAAGCGCACTCCCGCGCCGTAAGGCAGTGTCAGCGGTTCAGGAGCGCCAAAACGGAGCGGGAACCTCTCGATCAGGCCGTCGCGGCGAATGCCTTCCCAGCCGCAAAGCTTTTCGCGTCCGAACCGGCCGGGGATTCGCTCGTAGATGACTTCCCCGAGCGCGAACGCGTCAGGGGTCAGCCAATCGTCTCCGGTGCGGCGGTCGCGGACCGATGAGATACCAGCGGCGGAGAATTTCAGCGCCAGCGCGGGGCTTGTTAACGCGTCGGCGCGTGCCGTGCACTCGCTTCGCGCCGCCAGTTCGCCGGCAACCACGCGGTAATGCCGGAAACCCCGCGCCGGAACCCCAACGGCCATGAACCGTAACGTCTGGGCCGGGCGGCGGGCGGAGTCCATGATTGCCGGATAGCGGAGAACTGCAAGGGACGCACCCGTCTGCATGTCCACAAGGTGAAAGGCCGGCCCGGACTCGGCGCGTCGTGGGGCAGGCACCCAACCGGCGGCGGGCAGGCCGATATCGGCGTCGGCCACGGTGATTTCGGCCAAGTCCGATCGAGTCTGGTCGAGCGGGTTGAAAACGAGAAATCCCGGCTGGCCGTCGGCCCGTTCCTGAGCCTCGGCGGCAAGTTGATCACGGACGATGGCGCCCGCTTCGACGGCGGACGTATAGGCGAAGCTGGCTTTGGTGTTCCACTGAGCCCTGCTGTTGAGGCTGTCGGGCGCGTCCGTGCTGCACCAGGCGCCCCACGTGTGTTCGCAGAAGAATGCCGCCGCCTCGCGGGCACGATCCAACCGGTCGACCGGCGCCGGTCGGCCGGTTGCCCGTTCCAGCGCCGCGTTCGTCACCAGGTCCGCCTGCGCCGCGCGCACCAGCGCGGACTCCCGGGCGGCACTGCCGTTGCCGTCGGCCCACCAGTCCGGCCAGCCGGCCCGGAGCTCGATCACCGGCACGGGCCAGTGCGCGGCCGCCTCGTCGAACCAGATGCGCGGGGTGACCAGGCGTAGCTTCGGCCCTACGGCACAGGACGCATTCCAGCGCCGCACGGCATCGCTCAACCAGAGTCCCGGCGGCGCGTTGTCGTGATGCTCACCCGAGATGTGGACTTCGACGATGCGATGCGGATAGCCGCCGTCCTCCAACCGCTTCAGATAGGCAGCGACGCGGGCGGGGGCCTCCGGCTCGGTGAGCGCCAGAGCGTTGCCGTGCAGATAACCGTCGGAGTGCCAGAAGAGCAAACTGCCGCCGCGCGGGCCGGTCCAGCGAAACACCGCCGGACGCGGTCGTACACCGAGTGCCCGGGTTTCGTTAATGGCCGTGTCCAAGTACCGCACCCCGCCTTTGGTCAGCAAGTCAGGCAACCCCCAGGCCCAGCCGTTGACATCGTCGTTCATGGCCGTGACCACGGCGAAATCATGCCTCCTTCCGAGCGCCAACGCGTAATCGGTGGTTTCTTCCAGCAGCTCCTGGGTGAACAGATCCGTGAGCTGGAGGTACAGCGCCGTGACCTCGACTCGGCCTTCGCGGACCCGGCGGAAGAATTCCTCCGACCGTTCGGGATACCGGGCGAGGAACGCCTTCACCGTCCACGACACCTCGCAGGTCCAGACGAACCGCTCGCCCTCCGGAAGCGCGTCGGTGGCGGTGCAGTGATCCAGCGCCTGCGCGACGAACTCGGCGTGTTGACGCAGAATTACGTCCTGCGGTTCGGTATAGCCGATATCCACGTGCGTGTGGTGTACCAGCCAGATTTCCCATGGCCGTGTCAGTCTACGCAAGGGTCCATGTCTCCCTGTGCTTGATACCCAGTTCTATCACCCCTGTTTCCACCGCATCTGCACCACCGTGCAGAACCCGCCGGCGGGATTGACGAACTCATACTCGCCGAAGCAGGCGGGCACCAACGCCGACTGCCACTTCCGGAGGGTGTTCGCACGCTTCGGGTCGCGCTTGGAGCGTATCGTGACCTCACTGCCCACCGTCAGCGTCACGATGTGCATGTACTTGCCTTCGGTGTCGGCATCGGCGCGCTGTTCGAAATGATAGCGCTCGATCTCGAAGGGCATACGCGGATCGGAGGCGTAGCGATCCATCTGGTACTCCTTCGTCCACTTCAGGACCTTCGGCCTGGCTAGGAGGTGATCCTTCACCCAGCTCTCGCGGCAGTACTTGTCGTTATCGAAACGGTGTTCGAGATGCATGTTGCACGGGATGCCGGTCATGGTCTTGGTCTTATCATCCAAGGACGGACGGGCAAAGTCATAGGTAAAGAACGAATATTCCGTCGCCGCGATGCTCGGACAGGTATCCATCTCCAGCACCATCTGGTTGCCGCCATGGCCGTGCACGGTGCCCGGCGGGATCAGGA
>JAQULY010000401.1 GCA_028718445.1 Kiritimatiellia bacterium | reverse complement strand
GATTCTCAACATGGAGAGCAAGGGCTTCACCGTCGCATGCTTCAACCGCACGGTCGAGAAGGTAGACGCCTTCATCCACGGCCGCGGAAAGGGCAAGAAGCTGATCGGCTGCCACAACGTGGAAGAGCTGGTGGCATCGCTCAGGGCCCCGCGCCGCATCATGCTGATGGTCAAGGCCGGCAAACCGGTGGACGATTTCATCGAACAGCTTGCGCCGCTGCTCTCGGCCGGCGACATCGTCATTGACGGCGGCAACAGTCATTTCCCCGACACCATCCGCCGCTGCAAGGCGCTCGCGGCGCGCGGACTGCACTTCATCGGCAGCGGCGTTTCGGGCGGCGAAGAGGGCGCACTCAACGGCCCCGCCATCATGCCCGGCGGCAGCGCGGACGCCTGGCCGCACGTCAAGCCGATCTTCCAGGCCATCGCTGCCAAAGTCGCGGACGGCTCTGCCTGTTGCGACTGGATCGGGGCCGATGGTGCCGGACACTTCGTCAAGATGGTCCACAACGGCATCGAATACGGCGACATGCAGTTGATCTGCGAGGCCTACCACATCATGGCGCAGGGGCTCGGCATGAGCGCCGCCGAGATGCAGCCGGTCTTCGCCGAGTGGAACCAGGGTGTGCTCGACAGTTACCTGATCGAGATCACACGCGACATCCTGGCCAAGACGGACCCGGAATCCGGGCAGCCGGTGGTGGATCTGATCCTCGACACCGCCGGCCAGAAAGGCACCGGCAAGTGGACCTCGCAAGCCGGACTCGATCTCGGCGTCGCCATTCCGCAGATCGCCGAAGCGGTCTTCGCGCGTTGCCTCTCCGCCATCAAGGACGAACGCGTGGCCGCCGCCAAGGCGTTGCGCGGTCCCAGGAAGCGCCTGACCGGCGACCGCGCCAAGTTCATCGCCAAGCTGCGCGACGCGCTCTACGTCAGCAAGATCTGCTCCTACGCGCAGGGCTTCCAGATGATGCGCGCCGCCGCGGCGGAATACGGCTGGAAGCTAGATTACGGCCGTATCGCGCTGATCTGGCGCGGCGGCTGCATCATCCGCGCCCAGTTCCTCGATCATATCCGCGAGGCCTATGCGCGCAAGCCCAAGCTGGCCAACCTGCTGCTCGACCCCTACTTCAAGAAGGTCGTGCGCAAGGCGCAACCGGCCTGGCGCCAAGTGATCATGGCGGCCGTCAAGATGGGCATCCCCTGTCCCGGCATGTGCGCCGCCTTGAACTACTTCGATGGCTACCGTTGCGAACGCCTGCCGGCCAACCTGCTGCAGGCGCAGCGCGACTACTTCGGCGCCCACACCTACGAGCGCGTGGATCGCCCGCGCGGCGAGTTCTTCCACACCAACTGGACCGGCCAGGGCGGTTCAACCTCCGCCTCCACTTACACCGCGTAGTCAGTTCTTGTCCACTGCCATTCAGCTCTACGGCGTGCGCGTCGTGGACCCGTGCGCCGGACGCGATGCCGTCGGCGATGTCTGCATCGCCGGCGGTCGTCTGGTTGCACCGTGCGCCGCGGCGCAGCGCGTGGCGGCGGACGGACTGGCGCTGCTGCCGGGCTTGACCGATGTGCACGTGCATTTTCGCGACCCCGGCGGCATCCAGGCGGAAGACCTGGCCTCGGGTTCCCATGCGGCGGCGCGCGGCGGTTTCACGCGTGTGGTTACCATGCCCAACACGCAGCCGCCCTGCGATGCCCCGGAGCTGGTGCGCCGCCAGCTCGATCCGGCGCTGCCGGTGCGGATTCTCCCTTCCGCCTGTCTGACGCGCGCGCGCCGCGGCGCGCAACCCGCCGACATGGCGTCCCTGGCGGCGACGGGAGCGGTAGCTTTCACTGACGACGGCAGCACCGTAGCGGACGATGCGGTCATGGCCGCCGCCATGCGCGCGGCGCGCGCCACTGCCCGTCCCGTGATGGACCACGCCATAGATCCGCATCTGGCGGGCGATGGCATCGTGCGCGATTCGCCGCTGGCGCGCCGGCTGGCGCTGCCCGTAATGGACCCCGAGGCCGAAGTCGCCGCCGTGCGGCGTGACATTCGCCTGGCGCGCGAGTCCGGCTGCCGCCTGCACATTCAGCATGTCTCCTGCGCCGGTTCGCTGGAAGCCATTCGCGCGGCACAGCGCGCCGGTCTGCCGGTGACCGCCGAAGCCACGCCGCATCACCTGCTGCTGGCCGCGGAGGATCTGGTGGAGGATGACGGCAACTGGCGCATGAACCCGCCCTTGGGCAGCCGCGCGGATCGCGAGGCCTTGCGCGCCGCGGTGTTGGACGGCACCGTCGGCATTCTGGCCACGGATCATGCACCCCATGCGCCCGACACCAAGTGCCAGGGCTATGCCAGGGCGCCATCCGGCGTGATCGGCCTGGAGACGGCGTTAGGAGTCACCTACCTGGCTCTCGTCGAACAAGCGGGTCAAACGCTGCTCGACCTGGTCGCCCGGTGGACAGTGGGACCGGTGCGGCTGCTGGGGCTACCGCCGCCGTCATTGGCCGCCGACGGTCAGCCGGCCGATCTGACGCTGGTGGATTTCGCGACGCCTTGGACCGTCGAGCCGGCGCGCTTCGCCGGCAAATCGCGCAATTGCCCCTTCGCCGGCATGCGGCTGCGCGGCCGTCCGCTGATGACCGTCTGCGGTGGTCGGCTGACCTGGCTCGATCCCTCCTGGGCGGCGGCGGACGCCGTGCGACGATGCTGGTGCGCCGACGCGTAACGCCGTGGTGGACGTCCAGAAGGTCACGGACACACATGCAACCCAGCCAATTACATCGCCGCCATTGCCGCCGGCACGCCACTCGCGTCAAACGGCTGCCATTCCTCTGAAGAGAAACGATGAACGTAAAGGAGGTGCTTTCAGTTCTGCCGGTTCCGGTGGCAGCAATCCTGGTATGGACATGGCTGCGGCGCAGCGGTCGTGCCGCCGGCGGCCTGGACGCACTGGTCAAAACCCATCTGCTGACGTTCGCGTTCATCGCCGCCGTGACGGAAATCCTATCGGCGTTTCGCTGGATCGCCTACACGCCGGTGCTGGTAGCATGGGTCACGCTGGGTCTCGGCGCGTGCGCGGCCTTGGCGGCGGCGAGGCGCCGGTCGTCTGTCGCGGAGCCCGGGCCGGTCGCGCGGCCGACGGCACTGGCGTGGTTGGGTTGGTGCATGGCGGCACTCGTTTTGGCCGCCGGATTGGCGTTAGCCCTGCTGTATCCGCCGAATGCCTGGGACTCGATGACCTACCACATGGCGCGAGTGGCCCACTGGGCCCAGAACCGGAGCGTCGGTTTCTACCCGACGTCCATCAGCCGGCAGAACTACCAGATGCCGCTGGCGGAATTCGCCATCCTGCACCTGCAGGTGCTGTCCGGGGCGGATGCCTTCGCGAACCTCGTGCAGTGGACCTGTTTTGCGGCAAGCCTGGCAGCCGTGGCCTTGATCGCGGCGGAACTTGGGTTGACGCCGAACGGGCAGGCGCTGGCTGTTTTCACCTGGGCCACCGTTCCCATGGCGATTCTGCAAAGCTCAAGCACGCAAAACGATGCAGTAGTGGCGGCTTTCGTTTTGGCGTTTGCCTTGTTCCTGCTGCGGTTGCGCCGTGCGTTTTCCGCGGGCAATGTCTGCTTCGCCGCGCTGGGTCTGGGTTTGGCGCTGATGACCAAAGGAGTTGCCTACATCTATGGCGCCGCGTTGGGCGTAGCGTTGTCCGTGCCCGTGCTGGCGGAGGTACGCACGGATCGCCGGCAGGTGCTGGTGCGCGTTGGCGGTCTGGCCGGCGTGGCGGCGCTGGCGGTCGTGCTCAACACCGGCGTCTATCTGCGCCACGCCCGACATTATGGTACGCCCATCGCCAGCGGGTCGGAGCGGTATTGGAACGGCGACATCTCGCCGGTGGCTTGGCTCAGCGGCGTTCCACGGCATCTGGCGCTGCATGTCGGCACGCCCTCGCGACGGCTCAATCGGGCCATGGAGAGAACCTTCCGGGCGGTGTTGGGACGCCAGGCGGACAATGCGCGAGCGACTTGGCCGGGCGCACGCTTCGGTATTCAATCGTTCAGCCGCCATGAAGACAAGGCCGGTAATCCCCTTCACGCGTTGCTGGCCATCGTTGCGCTGGGCGCGGTCGGGTGGCGCGCCCGGCGACAGTCTTCCGGCCTGAACGGCTACGTTGCCGGCACCGTGCTGGCGGGTTTTCTGATCTGTGCGCTGTTGAAGTGGCAACCGTGGTCGAGTCGGCTGCACTTGCCGCTGTTTGCTCTCGCCGCCCCCGTGACGGCCTGGACGTTGATACGTTTTGGACGCGGCCGAGGAAAATGGATCGTGGCCGTATTGCTGGCAGGCATGGCGCTGGGGGCCTGCGACATAGTCGTACACGGCAAGCCGCACCCGCTGGCATCACGAGCGTGGCGCCGCAGCCGGGCGGTGCTGTATTTCACTAACCGCCCGGATCTGCGTCGCAGCTACCGCCGCGCGGCAGGCGCGTTGGCGGCCGCCGATGCCGGCGAAGTCGGGTTGATCCTCGGCAGCGACGATTGGGAATACCCGCTATGGGCCCTGGCTGCTCCCGGCCTCCGGTTCCGCCACGTCGCCATCCAGAATCCCATCTGGTCCTCGGCCGGGGATTTGCCGTTGCCCCGTCATCTGGTGGCGACTGCTGCCGCCGCAAATAGGATTCCGGATCGGAACTACACGGTCCTATACGGCGATCGCAATCTCCGCGTGCTGGAACGAATCGCGCCATAGACCGCATCTCGCAGGATCAGCCCCACAAACTGATTGCGCGGATACCGTGAAACTGGGAGACTAACCCACGTGGTGCCTCTTGCGGGTGTGCGCGGGTCCGCCCCATGCCATGAAAATTGCCATTGCCTATCCGCCGATTGCCTCGCCCAAGGGAGTACCGCTGCTATCGCAGAACCGGCAGTTCCAGTGGTTCAACCGGCCCACGTTCATTTACCCGGTGGTGCCGGCCTGCGCCGCCACGACGGCCAAGCAGGCCGGCCACGAAGTGTTCTGGCTGGATGGCATCGCTGAGCGCTGGACCGAGGAACGTTTCCTGGAGGAAGTGTTGCGGGCCGCGCCGGACTTGATGCTGATCGAGACCAAGACGCCGGTCGTCAGGACCACCTGGCATTGGGTCGAGAGGCTGAAGGCCCGCCTGCCGGCAATGCGTATCGCGCTGGCCGGCGATCACGTGACCGCCCTGCCGGCCGAAAGCATGGCCAACTGTCCGGCCGACTTTGTGCTGACGGGCGGTGACTTCGACTTCCTGCTGCTGAACCTGTTGCGACACCTGGAGCGGGGTGAGCCGCTGGAGACCGGTATCTGGTTCCGCGATGTCGGCGGCGCCGCGCGGAGCAGCGGCCCCTTTGTCACGCATCACGACCTCGGCGCCTTGCCGCCGATCGACCGCGACCTGACGCGCTGGGAATTATACAGTGTCCACAACGGCAACTACCGACGCACGCCCGGCGCCTACATCATGGCCGGGCGCGACTGCTGGCATGGCAAGTGCACCTTCTGCTCGTGGACCAC
>JAQULY010000400.1 GCA_028718445.1 Kiritimatiellia bacterium | reverse complement strand
GCCGCCGCCGGGACGCTGACGGGCAGCGCCGACGCCCTGTCTCTGGCCCAGTGTGGTCTCTCATGGAGTCCGGCGCAGTTACAGGTCTCTCACACTCACATGCCCCCCACTCGCGCACCCATCGTACTGAGAAGCTGTGAAGAAATCGGCGGCGCGGGTGTAACCGCGCCCTCCAGCATCCACGAAACGTCGTTTTTCTTGGATTTCACGAGGGTCGGGTTCCACCCCGACCGTCGTCGGCGCGTTCTTTCACACCTTCTGACCCATTACTTCTGAGGGCTAACCGGTCAGCGACAGGGGGCGGAGTGGGGCACATGTGAGCAGGAGCGATCTATGGTCAACCCCGCCTGCCGGACGACTTCCCGAACCGCCCGCCGGATTTGCTGTTCGTCAAGATGTATCGGCTTGACGCTGTCGGCTTGACGCTCTCTCTCCGCGCGTCGTACCCTAGCCTCGTTTCGTTGGCTTTCTGCGTATTCAGGTTTCCCGCTGACGCTGGCAACCTACGCGGGGCTTCAGAAGAAGCCGGTTTTGCGGCAGCGGGAGCGGGAGAGACGGCATGCGAGGCGGGAACACCGGGGCGCGGATCGAGCGCGATGCCGCGGAACAGCTCAAAGAAGCGCCGCACCCACCCCACGCAGTAGGGGATCGTTTTCTCTTGGGCGCCGGCTTCGCGCAATACCCGGACATAGCCCTCGGGCCAGCGGGGATCCGAGTCCAAGGGCGCGGCGGCCGGTCTGTCGACTCACGACGGCAGACCGCCCCGATTCCCGTCTTGGCGCATAGCATCCCTCCTCTTTTGACGAAGAATGAGCTGTTCGGACCACACCTCGGACCGTATTGTTCACCCGCGACGGGTTCGCAAACGGTCAAGGTGGGCAAGCATCAAGACAAAGGAAATGTAAATGGATCTGGCACCTTCTGTATACGAGCACGCAGCGGCAGTGATAGGAGAGACTCCGTGGCGTGTTTCGCGTGATCCAGAGTTGCTGTTTCAAGCACATGCCGAAGCGTTTCGCCTTTACCGGCATGCTCCGGTTGTGGTGGGCATCGACATCTACAATCTCGAGGCCGAGGCGTACGGAGCCACCATCCCCGCGCCGACCGGCAATGCCCTTCCGTCAATTTCAGCATCCCTCTGCCAGACATGCGCAGGCATCATGACGCTCGACATGTTCGATCCGAGGAGAGACGGACGGATTCCAATGGTCATCGAAACAGGCAAACGCCTTGCGGCGGCCCTGCCCGATGCCGACATCCGGATACCGGTCAGCGGGCCATTTTCATTGGCCAGCAATCTGGTCGGCTTTGACTGCTTGCTTTGCGATATCATTGATAATCCGCAGACCGTCAGGCAGACGTTGGACCACCTTGCCAGGGGGCAGATCGCTTTTGCACGCGAGATTGTGTCGCAGGGCATGCAGATCGCTCTTTTCGAGTCAGGTGCGACCCCTCCGCTGGTATCGCCGGAGTCGTTTGCCCAGGTGGCATTGCCTGTGCTCAAGCATATCATCACGGAGGTGTCATCAATGGCCGGGCATCCCGTGCCCTGCATTATTGGCGGCAACACACTCCCGATCCTGGGCTCGATCCTGGAGACAGGAACCGGATACGTCATCTGCCCGTCCGAAACCGACCAGTCAGCCTTTATGCAGCAGATGGCCGCCCATCCTGAAGTGATGGTCCGCATCAACACAAATCCGGCGGTGTTCGCCGCCGGTAGCCCGATGGCGGTCCGCCAGGAAATTGAGAGGGTTCTGAGGATTGCGGGTAGTCGGCAGAAGGTTTGCATCGGGACTGGTGCTCTTCCCTTCGATACAAAACCCGACCTTGTTCTGCTGGCGAAGAAGATCATGCGGGATACTGGAGGAGTCTGCCAACCAGCAGATGCAGGCGACGCTTGACAGCGCCATTTGCTAATTTTAAGGGTTGACACTGATGCCCCGACAGCAACCGCTGTGCGCTGGGAGAGGGCTCCATGGATCTGGACACGATGATCAGGACCTTGTATCTCCTCGGGTACAACGCCGACGGCAAGTTCGTGACGCCCGAACCGCTCGGACCGGGCGGCGATCCCTATCCGGCCATGTACGCAAGCCCGATCCGGAACGGCTGGATCGGCTGGTGGAGCGGACGTCCACTTACTTCCGCGAACGGGAAGAAGCGGTGCTGGTGAAATGAGGAATGGATGTGTGGAAGAGAAAGTAATTACCGTGACCAACAACGTGATAGAGATTGCCAGAGAACACCTTCGTCAAACGACCGGGTATTATATGACTTCGCATTTTTCATGCGTGAAGTCGGGTCCGGATACGGCGGCGATTTTTCGCCGGATGAGCTTCATTCCGGCGGATGAACTGTCCGTGATCCGGCTGCGGATGATGCCGGATGTCACGCCTAAGATTCAGTCCTCGGTGGTGAATGGATTTTTCGTCGGCGAGATCAAGGTGGACAAGCAAGGCCGGATCCTTCGCGGGCTGAACGCACAGGAATCGGCCTTGCTGGACTACCTGATCAAGGAACCGATGGGCGCGTTTACGGTCGAGAAGTTGGGGCCGCGCACCTTCAAGATTCACTATCCGGGCGACTGGGTCGAGGTCTTAATCGCGCGTGCGGCTCGAATGATGAAGGCGGCACCGAGATGCGCGATTCGCAACCATCGCTGGATCGTGTCGGTGGGCTCCATGCGCTTTGACGTGGAGCGATTTTTGGAAGCCTGTACCGTTACGGCTTCCGAGGAACGGTTCCTCGATCTGGTCAAAGCGCCTCCCCGGGAGCGCGCCCGTTTCCGGCAACTGACGCGGCCTTGTTTGCTGGTAGCATTCGGGAAAACGGTGGATGTCTCCGGCGCCCTTTACCCGGCGATCGAGCGCCAAGGCCAGATCACGGACACCGTGTTGGTCCGGCTGTTTGCGGCGTATGATCCCGACCCGAAACTATGGATTTTCGACCCGTATTTGGCGTCGAACGGTTTCCTGACGGTTCCGTCGGGCGCTCCGGTGAGACCGCGTTTTCTGGCCGGCAAGCATGTGCGGGTATCTCCGCGCTGGACGCTTCCCGAGATTCACGGCGCGCCCGTGCCGGCGGTCGAACCGCCGTCTCACTCGCCTGCGGGTCAGCGGGTTCGCCTGCCGCCCGATTTCGTTTCGGCCGCCTCCAAAGATTACAGGGCATATGAAACCATCGTTCGACGGCAATACGACTATCTCCTGGGCTGTATTCGTCCGATCGAGGTGAGCGGCCGTTTCAACGGCCGGCGATTGTCAGGCCACATTTCCTCGCCGGATCAAGCCATCTATTCGCCCATATGGACCCCGGACCATTTCTTCAATGCCCTGGCCATGACAGATCTCGATCTAACATGGGCTCGGCGACTGATCCTAGGCGGTTTTGTCGGCTACATGGAGCAGTCCGGTCCACGCAAAGGCCAGATCGCCTTGCAAGGACTCGCCCCCAAGCCGGAAACCGCCTTTCCGATCTGGGCGCCGGTGGTGCGTCACTATTTCCGGCGGACGGGGGACCGGCGGCTGCTTGAAGCGGTATGGCCTTTTCTGGAGATGAACAACGCGTATCTGGACAAACACTATTTGCGGGACGGCGTCTACGTCGGCGCCCGCGGATTCTGGAACGACTATTCCACCGGCCCGAAAACGTTGCCGACGGTGGCCGGAATCGGGATGAATTCCCTGATCGCTTTGCAGAAAAGGATCATGGCGGAATTGGGGCCGGAAATCGGCGTTGACGGCGATCGGCTGCGCCGCGAGACCGAGCAGCTTCACGACGCGGTCAACACGCGTTTCTGGGACGAGCGGGCGGGGTTCTACTTCGATTACGACCATGAAAAGCGAGCCCTTTTCGCCACGGCCGGCGGCGAACGCTATTTCGGGTTGGATAACCTGTTGCCGTTGTTCGCTGAACTCGTGCCTCAGGAAAGAATCGCCTCGATCGCGCGGCACCTGACCAGTAGCCGGTATTACGGCAAGTACCCGGCCATTACCACGGAACTAAGCGATGACTTCATGGATGAACGGCGGCTGATGGTCTGGGTCATGACGGATTGGCTGGTGATTCAGGGGTTGAGGAATTACGGGTTGCACAAGATCGCGGACGGCATATCCCGGCGCGTGTTCAATAGCTTCCTAAAGTGTTGGCGGCAGGGAGGGGCCTTGCCGGAAGCGTTGGCCGGCAATCTCGGGTTGGCGCCCATGGAAAACCGGTCCCTGGCGGGCGTGGGCTGCTGGGCGGGCTTTACCCTCTACCTGAAAGAGGCGCTGCGAGAACCCCAGGCTGTCCCGTCACTCATTAAAGAGTAGGAGTCAAGTAAGGCGAATGGGGAAAAGGCGAATGGGAACAGAGAGACTTTGGGGGGCAGCCTGAATTTGCCGAGGTTGGCGAAGGCCGGCGGAGATGGCTAAGGGGAGGGCCTACACCGGGAGGGTTGCCTCAGGTGTGGTGACGATAGACGGGACGGTTGGCGTGCGCGAGGCGGGTAGAAGGAGCCAGTGATGGCCGTAGCGACGGGTTCTGGGCGGACCGGAACACGGCGCCGTCAGCGGGCGGTGATCGGGGCGCGTCGGTTTTCTGACGCAGCGGATGGCCGTCGGTTCCTGGGGGTGCCAGGTGTCCCGATATTTCGGTTTCAAGCGGGGGTGTCGCATGGTTCCAGTCCTTTCAGCGTAGGGGCAATCGCTTTCCCCACCTAATACGAAGGAACCAAGCCGCCGAATTTCCGCCCCTTTGGCGAAATATTTATGCACTATCTCTCTGTCCCCACTCGTTCCACAAAATATCCTCCCTGGCTGCCCGCCTATCCTAACAAACGGAAGGATAGGCATCACACCGCCAACCACATGCCAACCGCATGCCTTGCTTCCCGCTACCGTTTCGCCTACTATCCTTCCGACCCGTGGTGATAGTCGGAAACGGCTCAATCACTTGTTGGCGCCGCCTGCGGCGGCGCCAACGGGCGCGCTGCCCCACCCGGCAAAGCCGGGCCAAGTCCAGCGCCCTCCGGGCCGGGCGGGTCAGCGCGCCCGTTGGCATAGGAGAAGAAAGGAGACACGCAATGGACAAGCAGGTAGCGTACAGACTGAAACTCTCGGGCGAGGGACTGGACTTGGAGCGGGACGTCGCACCGGAGACGGCCCACGCCATAGTGAGACTCGTTTTCGGTGGCCCCTTAGTTCAGGCAGCGACAGGGGCCGCACCTGCGCAGCCGCTTGTCACACTTCCTCAGCCACCGCTTGCAGCCCCCGCCGCTCCTGCCGTGGCTGCGCTCTCGGTGAGGGAATTCATGGAGACCCACAATGCCAAACGAATTCCAGAACAGATCGCGACGATCGCTCTGTTCCTAAAGCAACACGAGAACCTGCCGGTGTTCGGACGCAAGGACCTCGTTCGCAGTTTCGAGGCCGCGCAGGAACCTGTGCCGAAGAACCTGCCACGTGACATCGCGTGGACGGTGAAGAACGCATGGATCGCGCCGAAGTCCGGAGCAAAGAAATCCTTCTACCTCACTGGTACTGGGGAGAGCGCGGTCACTGCCAAGTTCCCT
>JAQULY010000399.1 GCA_028718445.1 Kiritimatiellia bacterium | reverse complement strand
TCAGCGTCCCCGGCATCCGTCATTTCGATTTGTACAACAACGGTCTTTCAACATCACTATGCGGAGGTTTGACCGAATGAAGCTTGTTTCAGACTGGCACATTCATTCACGGAACTCGTGTGACTGTGCCAGCACGAACTCGGGCGTGAGGCTCGCGGAACTTGTGCGCGAAGCCCAGAGCAAGGGCATCCGCGATTTTGGAGTGACGGACCACGTACATACGGCGTACAGCCTGTGCGACATTGCCAGGTCTAGAGCTGAGTTCCTGTCCTGCGATCCTCCTCGCCACTTTCATTTCGGGGTCGAGGTAAGCTGCATGTCGCAATGGGAATTCGACGAGATCGCTACCGGACGGCACGGCAATCCCGTTTACGGGCTGCGCGAGGGTGGCCCGGCCGGATGCGAGTTGGCGATAGCCATCACCCCGGAGGACATCAGGAACCATCAGATCGAGTACGTGGTCGCCGGCACGCACTGGCCCATGTATGTTCCGCTGGAGCGCGATCCCGTCATCCGGGACTATCACCGGCAGAACATGTTCCTGGTGCGCCACCCACTTGTTGACATTGTCGCGCACCCCTGGTGGTGGATGGGGCACTGGAAGGACGACAATGGAGATTTCCACGGCGACCCCTGGTTTGGCGACTTCCGTGTGATTCCACGCTCCATGCACAACGAGTTCGCCGCCGCGGCGATTGAGTGCAACACGGCGGTCGAGATCAATATTTCCGCCAACCTGCTGAATCCCCACTATCCGGAAGCGTTTGTCCGTCGCTACCTGGAGTACCTGGCCGAACTTCAGTCACAGGGCGTTCGTCTCAGCATCGGTTCGGACTCCCATGCCAGTCACTACGACATAGATTTCGAGCGAGCCGCCAAGCTGCTGGAGAGCGCTGGCATCGCGGACGAATTCTGGCGCCTGGAGCCGCGAACCGGTTCGTTGTTGACGTCACGAACTCAGATCTGATGGACGGGAACGGCCGACCGTCACTTCACGACTGTGTTGGGCGTCTGCTCTAGGAGAGCACACCAGAGCAGAACGTATCGCATGCACAACTGTGGTGGTCCCGTGCATTTCCTTCACGCTCGGATGCCGTATGATCGTGGCATTGGGAACAGGTCCTGTGAAGGCGAAGGAGCGCGGAATGCAAAGGAAACGACCGTCTTTCGGAATGCTGAGCGCAGGCGCGTTTGTCCTGCTCATCCTGACTCCTGGCGCCCATTTGGCGTCCACGTCCAGTTCCGTTGCCGACGGAGCGGTCGTCTCTTCGCAGGCCGAAGGAACGGCGCTGCCGTCTGGAGCGAAGCAGGTGTTTGCCGAAGATTTCAGCGCCGGCGGGAACTTGACCGACCGGTGGGAAATCATCAGCGGAAATTGGAGGATACAGGACGGGGCGCTGCATGGCTCCACTTCGGCGGTGATCGCTCTCAAGCAGGAACTGGGCAGTAACCTGCGACTGGAGTTCACCGCCTGGTCGGACGGCGATTCGCCGTGCGATCTGGACGCGGCTCTCGGATCCAACGGGGGCAAGGACTGGATGAACCCAGGCTGCCTTTTTCAGTTCGGCGGCATGTTTAATTCCAGAAACTCCATCATTTTCAACGGCGACGGGCTGGTCATACAGCAGGGAGCGACCTTTCCCGGGGGGATCGTCAAAGGCAGAAAGCACCGAATCATCGCGCAAAATAATGGGAACGAACACGCTTTGTTCGTGGATGGAAAGCAGCTCATCAAAGCGCAATCCTCCCGTGTAGGAAGCAGCGCCATGGGATCGAAAGTCGTCTTCTACATCCAAACCTCCGGCGCGATCGACGATGTGTCAATCCTTGTGCTGCCGCAGGATGCCGCGGCTTGGCCGAGGGACGAGAAGGCTAACGTAACCCAATGCTTCGATTTTGAGAAGGATGCTATCGGGCAGGGCCCCGGTGGATTGCAGATCGAGGCAAACGGAGGTGCCGTCGCCATCGTAGACGACCCAACGTGGGTTCATCGGGGAGCGACGGAGGAAACGGTCACCGACAAATGTCTGTCGTTAAGCGCTTCGGAGAAGCCGCTAAAGATGGTCGTGCCCTTCGCCCCGCTGGCTTCCGGCGTGATCGAACTCGATCTGAATTTCAAGATGCTGGGGCAGGATGGAATCAGGATTGGACTGATCGATACCAATGGACAGGAGGCTGGTTCCGTTGGAGTCGACAGGTACGGAACTTGGTATCTGATTGACCGCAATGGAACGAATCGAGTCGATCAGCTGGTGCATCGCGTGAGCACCTGCGGCGTGGGCGTGCCGCTGGTGTTCGATCCTGAGCGTTGGCACTCCTTGCGCCTCGGGTTCAGCACACTGGCCGGAACTTTCTACGGCGGCTACAACAACTACATTACCCCGGCCTCGACCCAGCCCTTCTCGCATCTGGCCGTCATCGAACGCTATCTCTATATCGATGACAAGCCTCTGATGGCGGGGATCGCCAAAGAGATAGGCTCCGTCAGCATCACGGTGTCGCCGCGGACGGTCGTCCGGATGGACAATCTGGGAATCGTCGGACCGGTCGGCCGGCAAATGGTGAATGGCAAGTCCTATTACGGAACGGCTTTGCGCGACGTGATGGGCTGGACCTTCCCCGAGCGCAAGGATCCCTTCGCTCTCAAGATGTTTTCGGTACGGAATCTGTACGATCCCAAAAAGTCTAGTAGCTATGTAACACCACTCCAGTGGGCGCCGTCGCTCAGAGCCGCTTTTGGAGGCGACAAGTTGATCACCGAGAAGTTCAACGCGTTTGCCGCCACGAGCTACAACGAGTTGCTGATGCGACAGGCGTTCGTCACGGAGCGCAGGCAAATGCTGGAACGAACCGCTTGCCATCTGAAAGCCGGCGGGCTGCTGTCGGATGAACTGGCCCAACACATCGAGGAGGCGGTCAAGACTGAGCGCCGTACCGTCGAGTTGCTCGACGATCTGTTTCGCGCCTATGGGGAGGCCTATGTCAACAACCGCGATGTGTCCGGGTTGATGAAACGCTTTCCTCCCCTGGCCGATGAGTTGGATCAAGAGCTCAAAAAGTTCGATGCGATGGCCGCCAGTGTTCTGGATCGTATACCTCGAAAAGCCCTGGGTTCCACTCGGCCCGCCATGCCCTGTCCCTTGCCTTTCCTCACTCCTGAGCAATTCAAAAACTATGAGTGGCGCGACGGACAATTCTACCGGGACGGTGAGCCGGATTTCGTTTTTCTCGGCTCCGTTGGCAATGGTCCCGCACATTGGTCCAAAGATTCCTACGAGAAACTGAAGAAGACTCAAGGTATTGCCCAACGCATTCCCGCGGGCCGGCTCTACTATTGGGAGTACCTGGAAGACAGGTCTTTCGACAAGCCATGCTTCGATGGGGATATCGGAACGAACCTTCCGCGCCGGCTCGGAGAGATTTTTCTGCCCCTCTATTGGGGCACCGGTACCGAGGCGACCCCTCCTAAATGGTGGATGGACGCGAACGCGGCCGATCCGGATGTGATGATGAGGAACGCGCAAGGGTCATTGGTGAGCGCGCCACCCTCCGTCACGCTGAATTTCTGGAACCCCAAGGCGCGGCAATATCTGCGGGAAAGCTATGAGAAGCTGGCGCGCATGCTCAAGGATAACTCGCTCGGCCCGTATCCGCTCCTGTACCGGGTCGGCTGGGAGTTGGGTTTCTTTGCTACGGGGCAAGGCGAAAGCGCCAAGGCCGCGTTCCGGAAGAGCCAGGAACTCCAATACGGAACCATTGCCCGGCTGAACAAAACCTGGAATACAAACTACACCTCATTCGCCGACATCAACCAGCCTGGCAACGACGCCCCGCCCTCGGGACTGCGCTATGAATTTAAGCGATTCCTTCAGCAGGGGCAGAAGGAGCGGATGCTGTTGGTTCGCGACGCGCTTCGTCAGAACACTCCAGGCGTGCCAACCATGATCGACTTCAGTACTACGCTTAAACAGGAAAATGAGGATTTTGACCTGCCGTCCCTGTTCGAGTCGTGCGACATCGTCGGTTTCCATTTTTACGATAACGATGACCATCAGGTGTACGCGGCCCACCGCCAACTGGATTCGTTGCGGAAGGCCATGGGCAACACGCTGGGCAATGGCGAGTATGGCGCGACCATGAACTGTCCCAGTTTTGATGAGGACATCGTCAAGAATATCGGACTGCAGGAGAGCTACCATCAGATGATGTGGGGGCAAGCGCTGCCGAGTTTTGCCGCCAGACTCGACCTTGCCAATGTTTGGCTGGGGGGCCCCGTGGGAGACGTTCGTTTCGGAGGGCTGCTGTTGCGCTACATGGCCTCGAGTCCGGCCATCGTGATGGATCGTGCGCGTCGCATCGGGCGCATAGCGCTCAAGGCGAAGAGCGTTGCACCGGATGTCGCCATTCTCGAAGCCACCAGTGCCTGGCATAACGAGCCCGTCCCAACGGTTCGGGCTGGGATGAGTGCCGCGGCCTTGGAATTGGAGAAGACCCGATTCAACTATGGCTTCCTGTATGAACAGTTGTTGCTCGACGGCCGGCAGTCGCTGAAAGGCATCCAGACCGTGATCGTGCCGGCGGGCTTTTGCATGGCCGAGTCGCTATCGGATCGACTGGTGCGCTGGACTAAAGCGGGCGGGACACTCATCTGCTATGGCGCTCCCGGCGTGTACAACAGCTATGGGCAGGGGGATGGTCGCCTTCTAAAGAAGGCCTTTCCGGATGTCATCTGGCGGAAGGATGCCGGCGAGTGGCGGCCCATCGGGGCAGCAGTTCCGAAGTCGCTCCAGCCTGACGGCGAGACGGGGCTCTATCAGGGCGAACTGGGTCACGGGAAGGTGTTTGTCTATGGATCGGAGAACGTCACGGAGGCAATGAGCGCCAGGACGGCTGAACTCGTGAGGGCCAACACCGTTCGTCATTCAGGAAGCGCGGACAGTCGGCTCGACTTAGCCGTGCGCTCCGATGGCAAGCACACTTACGTCTATATCCTGAATTCATCGCTCAAGGAGACCATCGAGAGCGATGTCTTCGTGCAGGGGAAATATGCCGAGGCGCAGGATCTGGGTCTGCAGCGGCCGGTCTACGTGCCGTTGACACGTCAGGATGGCCGGACCACTTTCAGAGTACATTTGGCTCCGGCTGAAGGCACGCTCGTGCAGTTGGCGCGCTAGTCGCCAGATAGACACTGGCGTTGTCGGTTTCAAGATCTTGACTCACCCCCGAGATGCTCGCGGACGTACTCAGTGAGATGAGGGGCGCGAGTGGGGTGCATGTGAGCGTGAGAGACATGTAACTGCGCCTGACTCCGTGAGAAAGCACTCCGGGCCAGAGTGTCGGCGCTGCCCGTCAGCGTCCCGGCGGCGGCTCCTGAACCAAGCGAAGCACCCGGGCCCCGCCGCCGGGGGCAAGCGCGGCGCAGATCGGGGTTACCGGAAAACGGCGCGTCAGCATGGGCCGGATGCAAGGAAGCGTGGGCGGCGCCAACCTCGCGGTTGCGCCGCCCACGGTGACGCCGCAGCCGGCCCATGATCACGCGCCGGCTTTCCGGCCCGATCCGCGCCGCTTC
>JAQULY010000398.1 GCA_028718445.1 Kiritimatiellia bacterium | reverse complement strand
TTATCCAACGACGAGGCGATGTATATCCTTCGGAATGGCGTTCCTCTGCGTCCTCCAAGCGGGACCGTCATTACCATTCGATAAATAGAAACAGCCGCTTTTATAATTCTTACAATAAGGAAACATCCCCATGATTCGCCTCGACAGTCGGAATAGAAACTTGTGCGCCGTGCTCAGCCTTCTGGTCGCACCGCTGATTTATGGGCAGGAAGTGCCGTCGGCGCGCGCGCCGGAAACGAAGACGCCCCCTGTGATCGATGGACTTCCGGATGACGAAGTCTGGAAGTCCGCGCAGGAGTACGGGCTAACCGTTCTTCAGCGCAACAAGGAGGGACAGCGCCCGCTGCAGAGCACCACATTCCGGGCGCTGGCCGATGAGGAGGCGCTCTATCTCAGCGTGCGGTGCGCGGAGCCCGCGCCCCAGCTCATCAAGGCGCAAATGGGCAGGCACGATGGCGGAATCTCGCACGATGACTCGATCGAGGTTTTCCTGGACCCGACCGGCCTGGGCGTCGAGTACTACCATCTGGCGTGGAACACGCAAGGGTTTCAGTTCGATCTCTATGCCGGCGAGAAAGGCAATACCAAAACGATTTCCTTTGACGCGTTGATCCCTCACGCCGTGCGCGTCGGCCAGGCAGAATGGACGCTCGAGGCCGCCATCCCCTTTGCGGCGCTGCGCTTGACCGACAAGGCGGCCGTTTCTCCAAAATGGCGATTCAACCTGACTCGCACGCGTGTTGCCGGCAATGCGGTCGATCTATACACCTGGGCGCCACTGCGGTACGGTTTCCATGAGCCCGATCGCTTTGGCGCGCTCCAGGTTGAGGCCGATATTCCCTGGATGCGCTACGCATTCCAATTCGGGGCGCTTGCCCGGCAGGTCTACTCCAAAGCGGACGGCAGCCTGGCGGCGGACCTGACCATGCCGATCGAAAATCGGACAGGCACGAACCGCGATCTTCGGGTCGAAGCGTTTTGCGTCGAAGCGCCGGCGGCGAAGAGCACGGGTACTTTGTCGCTCGCCGCTGGGACAAGCGAACGGGTTACGATGCGCGGGCTCACGTTCGCCGGGTCCGGCAAGCGGGATGTGGCCATCGAAGTGTATGAAGCAAGCGGCAAGCGGCCCTTGGCGACCCTGCGGCAGGCGGTCCAGATCGAGTATCGACTTCTCGAGATCGACGTGCGGCAACCTTTCTATCGTAACAACATCTATCCTGACGAAACGGTCAACGCGATTGCCGGGCGCGTCACCCTGCTGGATTCGACGCGGGCGAAGGGCGGCAGCCTGAGCATCGGCTTATCGGGAGACGGCATCGCATCCCAATCCAGCGACGCGCCTCTCGGCGCGGGACTGAGCGTGGATTTCCAGTTCCCCGTTCAGAACCTGCCGATTGGCAGCTACCGTCTCACGGCCGTGGCGAAGGATTCGGCGGGAACGGAAATCGGGCGGATGGAGGAGACGATCCGCAGACTTCCGGAATCCACGGGGTCGATTACGCGCGTGGATCGCGATCTCAACCTGGTCGCCAATGGCCGCCCGATCCTGGTTGCCGGCTGGTATGCTTACGGCTATCTCATGGGTCATGCCCAGAGCGCGGAGGCGCGCAGCTCGCGACAACTCAATCTCACATTGGGGCTGAGTCCGGAACAAGCGCACCGAAAAGGCATGCTTGGCATCGTCTCCGTCGAATGTGCCATTCTTTGCCCGGAGGCGGTTCCGCTCAGCAAACAGGATGTCGATTTGCCCCCGGCCTATAAGGAGAAGATCCGGGAGACCGTCGAGCGGTATCGCCACCATCCGGGGCTGGGCGGATGGTATCTAAGCGACGAACCGGGGTCGCAGGGCGTCTCGCCGGTGTTCCTTAAACGCGTCTATGAGTACATGCGCGAGTTGGATCCCTACCACGTCACGGTCATCGTTGACCTTCATCCGGAAGAGTTCATCGACTGCACGGACGTCTACTCGCCGCATCCGTTTCTCACGCCCATGGAGGAAGCGGACGGACGGCGCTGGATGCGCCGGCCCATGACGACGATTCGCGACGAGATGCGGGAAGTCCTCGAGTTGGGAAAACGGCGCAAAGCCTTGTGGGTAACCCCGGGCCTTCACCGCGATATCGTTCCGACGGCTTCGCAAGCGAACTTTGAGGAGACGCGGTGCATGCTCTATACGGCCCTGGCCAACGGGAGCAAGGGATTCATGCCATACACGCGGGGTGAAGGCTGGCAGAGTTACGAGACGCGCTATGCCGTAGAGTCGTTCTTTGAAGAGCTCTACAACCTGGAGCCGATTCTGACCGCGGAGGGCGGCGTTGCGGATGTGACGGCGGTTTCGGATGGCAAGGCCGTGGACTGCCTCCTCAAGCGGGTCGGAAAAGAGGTCTACCTCATCGCGGTCAACACATCGCCGGAGCCCAAGGAAGCCGTCATCACGTCGGATGCCATGAAACCCTGCCGGGCGCTGACGGTGCTGCGGGACGGAGCGACGGTTCCGGTGGAAAACGGCTCTATTCGGGATCGCTTTCCCGGCTACGGCACGCGGCTCTACACGAGCGCCCGGATCTTTCCGTATATGGCGACGCTCAGCGACGTTCGCGAGGAGATCGAGTGGCGCAAACGCCACACGCGGGACAGCCTGATCTTCAACGATCGCTCGGTGATCGTGCGGACGAGCGACGGCCGCAAAGCCTACATCCCCTTGAACACCCATAACGGCGTGACCGATCATCCTGGCTGGATCGCCACGACGCCCCCGAAAGATGAACCGTTGTGGTTGGAGTACAGTTGGCGCAAGCCGCTGACGATCGGCCGCGTGGTGGTCTACAGCGACACGTTGACAGCTTTCGATGTGGAGGCATTTGCGGGCGGGACGTGGAAAGCGGTGGGCGAGGCACGGGATGTTCGCGCCCCCTCCGTCACCTTGACATTCCCGCCGGTCGAAACTGTAAAGATGCGAATCGTGATCCGCGGGGGCGTGGCCGAGATCAACGAGGTGGCGGTGTACGCAGAATGATCCATTCCGCCATGCGTCTGTTGTGCGCGGCCGGGATTGTCCTGGGCTTCGGCGTGCGGGCTCGGACCGAACAGCGTGAACCGCCCGCGGACATCGTCCTGTGGGAAGACGATGGACGGCGCATCGAACCGCGGGAGTGGCGGGTCGTGAACGGACGTTTTGTCGACACCAATCGACTGACGTTCGTCAGCGAGCCCGCGGGCGGGAAGTCCGGTTCGCTTTCGCGTCAGTTCTCCTGGTCCCCGGCCCTGGCCTGGCTGCATGTTGCCGTCCGACAAATCGAGTACACGCCGGGCTATCTGGGGTGGAGCGTGCGGGCGGACAACACCGCGCTTCTCTCCTTCGGCGGGGGCGATCGCGCGGGGCTTTTCACGTTTTACCTTCCCGATTACGCGGAGAAGTTTGTCGGTGGAAAAGGGGACAAGTCGCCCCGGACGTTCCTGCTTTCGTTTGGACAGCATGCCGGGATCTATCGCTATGCGTCCATCCGGTTGACGGCGCAACCACGCGACGCGATTCGGATGACACTCTTGGACGGGGAACCGCCGGGCGCGCCGGGAGCGGGGGCGATTACGAGGGGCGACACCCTGGGTTTTGAGGTTCGGCTGGCGGAATCCGCGGCGGACGTGACCGTGACTTTGCAGAACACGTTTTGTCTCTCGCCGGTCACGGCCGATGGCGGCGAATACATCCAGCTTGTCGCCGACGACGATGCCTGCAAAGTCTGGCGCGGACAGGTGGCCGTCTCGGATCGCGCGACGATTCTTGAACGGCAGCCCGGCGGCGTGCTGGTGTCGGCCACGATATTGGGCGGCGCGATCAATGAGGCCTACACGACAACCGCGTGGCCATGGAAGATCCCTATGCCGCCGACGCCGTAAAAAAAGCGTAGTTTTGGCAAAATGTACGGGTCGGCAGCGGACAAGATGAAGGAAATCTACGTTTATCTTTAGGACACTTACCAGAATTCGGCGAACGGAATCGTCGTAAGGTGGATTTCGGGGAATTGACAAAGTAAACGCGTCCACCGGCAAAGCCGGGGGGCGCGTTTACTTTGTCAATTCACCAGGTCACCCAAAGGTCCAGATTGCCACGGCCAATAGTAGTGTGATCACCGACATGTGGTATCATGCGGTGGGCGAAGCAGATACAGGACTTACGACACGACTTTCGGATTTGTTGTCGGGGGGAACATATGACGGTTGGACATATTGATGAGCGTATCAAGCATTGTCTGAGATATCTGGACGAGAACAAGTACCGGTACTTTCCAAGCCTGAAGGTGCAGGCGGCGGTGGCGGATAATGACTATGCGCGGGTTCCCGATGGGTTGAAGTGGGAGGATGCGTCATTGCCTTATCCCTATGGCCGGGAATGGACCACATGGTGGTTCCGGATGACGGCTCGAATTCCCGAGGAGGCGGCGGGGCAGGCGGTTTATCTGCAGATCACCCCGAACATCGACAGTCTGGTCTATGTGAACGGTGCGCCGGCCGCGGCGACAAACTACTACCACAAGCGGTTGCGACTGACGGAAACGGCCAGGGCCGGCGAGACATTCGATATTCATGTCGAGGTCTATGCCAGCCACAAGATGCCGACGGGCGGCGACGACGACTTTGTTCCTTTCCTGCACGAAGACCGCCAGCGCTTGGTGGTGATCATGGCATACGGTCCGGATTGCGAGGGGCATGGCGCCTGGCAGGATGGGTATCCCCTGATTCTGTCGGACGCACGATTGGTGACCCGGAACAACGCATTCTACGACCTCTACTATGACGCGTTCGTCCTGTACGACCTGGCGAGTCATCTGGATGAGCATTCGCTGCGCCGGCATCGGATTCTATCCGGCCTCCACATGGCCTTGATGAGGCTCCATTTCACGGATGCGCCGGACGCGCAGACCGTCCAGGCGTTGGAGGCGCGGGCCTGCCTCGCGCCGCTTCTGGCCTGCCGCAACGGCGACACCGCGCCGGAGTTTCACATGGCAGGATACGGGCATCTGGACACCATCTGGCTGTGGCCGTTCGCGGAAGCCCGGCGGAAGATGGCGCGCACCTTTTCGAGCATGACGCGCTACATGGAGGAATATCCGGAGTTCGTGTATTTTCAGGCCCAGCCGTGCCATCTCGAGGAGATGGCGACGCACTACCCTGCGGTTTTCGCGAAGATCAAGCAGGCCTACGGCCGCGGGCAGTGGGAGCCCAATGGCTGCAGTTGGGTGGAGATGGACGTCAATCTGCCGGGCGGGGAGTCCTTGATCCGGCAGTTCGTGATCGGTCACCAGACCACGCGCAGATGGCTGGGCTATCAGGGGGATACATTCTGGTCGCCTGACACGTTTGGTCATTCGGCGTCTTTGCCGCAGATTCTGCGCGGGTGCGGAGTCCGCTTCTGCGTCATTGGGCGGCTGGGCAATATGGGAAGTTCGAAATTTCCCTACGACGTGTTCCGCTGGCAAGGACTGGATGGCACCGCGGTCGAGACGAGCATCCTGCGCAGCGGGTATGGGGGACACAATAACCCCGAATGCCTGCTGCGGCGATGGGCGGACATACAGCAGAAGGCGGTGACGGGAAC
>JAQULY010000397.1 GCA_028718445.1 Kiritimatiellia bacterium | reverse complement strand
CACGGCCCCCGATCCGTCGCCTCGACCGTCGTCTCCTGCGGCGCGACCGGGCGGTCATAGAAGCGCAAGGCTCGCACTTCGCCGCCGAGGTTGCGCATCCACCAATAGTGCATGCCAATGTGCAATCGATCGCCCTGCCCTTTAAAAGAAAGCGGCTGTTGTTTGACCGGTGCGCGCCCAACCGGCTTGCCGTCCGCCAACAGACAGACTTCGGCGGCGTTCCAGGTCAGCAGCAGATCATGTTCGGCGCCGTCGGCCAGGATTTGACGCAAGGCCGGCAACGGCAGCTTCGTCTTGTTGACCCACGCGCCGTCCACCATCAAATCCAAAATCGTCTGGCCCCCGGCGATGCTCAGGATGTTGCGATCGCCGTCGACGGGGCCCTCCTGCGGACGCTCGGTGACCCGCACCTTCAACGCCACCGCGCCCTCCCGCCAGTCGGTCGGTATCACGCCGGCCGGCAATGACGGCGCCCGCACGCTGCGCGTTGTTCCTCCGGGCGTCCAGGCGGTCGGCGATTCCAGAAAAACATAGGCGTCGCCCCACGGCTCCAACTGCAAACCAGCCACCTCCAGGCGCCCATTGCCGGCAATCTTCAAATGTGCGGCGCCTTTCACAGGCAACGCCTCAAAAGGAATGTGAACGAAAAGCCGCTGCCAGTCTTTTCCAACCGTTGCCTGCGCGGTGGCGGATGCCGCGTTTGTCGCCGGCCTCGCCGGCCGCCAGTCCATAGTCAGGTCGGCCTTCACTGACGGCGCATCCAGACTCCGGGCGTAGGCGCTGAAGAGCAATCCGAAATGTCCAGGCTTGCACCGCCCACTGAACGTGTGGACGACGGTAGTCGCATTCGTCCAGGGCTCCGTGGCATCGAGCGTCCAGCGGCGGCCCGGCGAGTCCGCCTGTCCATCCGCTTCGCCCCCGGTCACTTCGAGCGTCAGGAAATTGCGGGCCGGCAATGGCAGGGACAGGGCGCATGAGCCGTCCTCGCGCTGACGGACGACGTTTGCCGGAAGCTCGGTCTCGAAGTAGCCGGTCGAGTCGACCACCATGACCAGACGGTCCGGCAGCACGTCCACGCGCGCCAGCGGCGCGGCGGCGTCCGCGGCAACGGCGCACTCAACGATGGAGGCTATCGCGCAAGGAAAAACAAACGATTTAAGGAACATAGACTTCTCTCCGATTTTAGACCTTCGAACACAACAATCACGACACATTGTCCAACGCATCGAACATGGCCACGACATTCTCGGCCGGCACGTCCGGCTGGATATTGTGCACCTGGCAGAAGACAAATCCACCGCCCGGCGCCATAATCTCCACATTTCGCCGCACGGCATCCGCCACCTCCGCGGGCGTCTTCTTGTTCAGCACCGTCTGTGTGTCCACGCCGCCGCCCCAAAAGGTTATGTCCGACCCGAAATCCCGCTTGAGCTTGGCCGGCTCCATTCCGACGGCGCTGATTTGCACGGGGTTAAGCGCATCCACGCCGATCTCGATCAAGTCCGGAATGAATTCCCGAACAGCGCCGCAGGAATGGAACAGAATCGGAGCGGAGAAACGCTTCTTCACGTGCGCAAACAGGGCTTTCTGATAGGGCTTGATCCTGTCGCGGTAGGTGTCCGGCGCGAGCATGGGGCCGTTTTGCGTACCCAGGTCGTCATTCAACAGCACGACATCCACGCAGTCGCGCAACAACGGCGCGAGACGGTCAATGCGCTCACAATAGCCTTCAAGCAATGCATCCAGCAGCGTCCGCGCCATGGGTTCGTCCGTCAGTAAATCCACCATGAAATTCTCATACCCGCGCAACAGTTGTCCGGCCGCCAGGATATGACAACAGAGATTGAACACAACGCAATCGCCGGTGGCATGCATGGCCTGCGCCCGCTTGCGCAGGGCTGCGTCCGTCTCGTCCGCGAAGGACGGCATGTCAAATCCGTGAATCGTTTTCTTGAATGGATCCAATCCGGCGGGCGTTTCGACATCGCGCAATGGGGGATTGACCGGATCGAAATAAAGCCCGCCGGCGGGCCGGCGTCCGACAATCTGTCCGCCCGCACCCAACACGACTGTCGCGCCATCCTCCGCGTCGGTTTCATGCCAGAGCCGCGGCAGCAAGACGTCGAACCCCTCCGGATGGCGTCGTTCGACCCAGTCCGCCGGACCAGGAGTAAGGTTGAGCGTATCGATGGCGAAACGGCTCCGTAAGCCCTCATTGACATACGCCACATACTGATAGGGCTCGAATATCTCAAGAGCATCCTGACACCCCAGATGCACTTGTAGTTTGCGCATGGCGCAAGCCGTCACGCCCGAGGACTCGGTGCCGCCCAGATCGCGGGGCGGCCGATCCGTTTCCTGGTGATTCAGCGCTTTCAGAATTCTTTCGCGCGATGTCATATTGCCACTCACGGTACTGGACGCCCCACCAGCAGCGGACCGTTCGGACCCGCCGTGAAATCGCCGCGAACGGTCCAGCCGCCGGCCTGCTTCTCGCCGGAGCCGGGGCACAGGATGGCCTGGTGGGCGACGCCGTTTTCGTCGGTGTAGCGGATGGCGATCCCCTGTTCGGCGGGGCGTCCGTCCACCGTGAGGGGCAGGCGCTCGATGCTCTTGAGCCGCGGGGTCTTGCCCTCGAAGGGCTCCAGGATGGTCAGCACGCCGGTCTTGCGCGCATGGAAGCGGCGGAAATACTTCGGCGCCAGCCATTCGACGTAGCGATCCCCGGGCAGCAACTGGCGTTCCTCGGGCAGAAGCGTGTATCCGGCGGCGTCTATATCGCCGGTCATCCGCTCCCATTGGCCGTGCTGCTTGACGAGGGGCATGCGCGCGCGGAGCATCACGCCGGGGTCGTCCAGCGCGATTTGCGTCTGGCGCACGGCGGCGTTGGTGGCGATGCCCAGGTTGTCCCAGAGAACCTGCAGTTGCGCGGGAGCGACGGCTTGCTCGGGATCGAGCAGACTGCCGTAGCCGACCGGCGCGCCGTTCGCGTCCTTTTCTTCGGAAAGGGGACGCCCCAGCGGCTTGAACGGCAACTCGCAATGCGCCGTGCCCGCATTGAGATAGAGCGTGTCGTAGTCGTGCTCGCGGTCGCTCTCGAAGTAATCGAGCAGGAAGATCAGCCCATCGTAAAGCATGATCGTGCGGGTGAGCGTCGTGCCGGGATAAGCGTCGCGCGAGGAGACGACCGCGCCCTGCACCGGACCCTTGCCGATGAAGCCGCTGACCTCGCAGGGCAGCTTGGCCTGGTCCTTCTGGTCAACGATCAGCGTGTTCTCGTGCACGGCGTGCACCCGGGCGCGGCTGCCCTGTTTGATCGTCATCTTCTGCCCGAGCGCCCACCACTCGATGTGCAGGTTATCGTTGAAGCCATGCCCCAGGGGCTCGCCGATGGGCATGGCGGCCCACAGGCGCCTGTCGCCCTCGCCCTGGTTGAAGATCAGGAGGCCGTAGTCGGAGAACAGCACGCTTTCTGTCGGCAGATCGGGATTGCCGCGGGGGATGTTCTCGGCACCGTGGAAGAGCGTTTCCCGCGGCCGCCCGATGTCCTCCCACTTGATCCGGCCGCGACTGTCCTGCCAGGCCCGGTAGAAGTTCCGCTGCACGGGCACGATCGTCCGCGGATCGCCCGTCCAGGCGTAACACAGTTCGTACCAGTCCTGCCGCCTCAATGAGGGGAACGCGTCCGAGTCCCCCATATCGGGACTCAGCCCGTCCGGATCGAGCCATTGCTGAAGGGCAATGCCGAAGCGGCGCAGACTGGGGTAGCGCGAGACCAGGTCGAACCCGCACATTTGGAGCGTGTTGAAGATCGGCATCCATGCCCCCATGCCCGGCTCCATGTATTGCGCCGCCGCGAAATTGAACCCATCCTCGGTCATGCTGTCGCGGAAGAAGGCATGCACCCCGCTGAGCGGGTCGTTGAGCACGTAGGCCAGCAGGGGGGCGTTGTCGCTGAGCAAGGCGATCCCGAGGCCGGCCGCCGTGGTGCGGTGATTGGAGTAGCCGGGACTCCAGATGCGGAGACGCTGATAGAGAATGTCGGTCAACTGCGCGAGCAGTTCCCGCTTTTCCGCGTCCGACAGGATGCCCGCGTCCCAGATCAGATCGAGCGCGCAGGTCATGCGGTGCAGCCACTCGGTCTGGCCGAAATAATCGCTGACACGGAAATTGCCCTTGCTGTTGAAGCGGGTGTAGGCCACGCCGGGGTCGCCGCAGAAGGGGTAGGTCGGCAGAGTCTGGATGTACTCGCGGACGACATCCGCGACCCGTTGCAGACTGGCCTTGTCGCCGGTCAGTTGCCAGTCGATCGCAAGGTCGAGGATGTTGCCCGCCCGCGCAAAGGAGATCGCGTGCGCCTGGGCCACGTTCGTGCTGCCGGGCTTCCACCAGTAACCGGAGTCGGAATGGGGGTAAATCACGTCCCCGCGCCAGAGTTTCGGGCTCAGCATCTTGCCGCAGGTTTCGCACTGGTAACGGTACTGGCTCTCGTTGCGGTAGGGATTCGTTTCGACGATCTCGCGCGTTTTCCCTTTGTCTTTACAGACGGGACAGATCTTGTCGCCGGGCTGTTCGGGCCGGATCTCGAACTTGGGCAGGCCTGGCGGAATCGCCTTGGCGAACTCCGCCCGCTTGAGGTATTCGGCGGACGCGTTCTTCGCCCAGCCCCAGCGGTTCATCCGTTTTTTAGCCTCCCGAATCTGGTCGCCCGTGGCAAAGAGATAGGGATGCGGCTTGGTCTTGAAAGGCACGGCGGCCAACAACGTCACGGTGTGTTCGCTGGTGGGATCGCCCTCCGCGGTGAAGTGCGCCAGGGTCTCCTCGCTGTAAGCGGGCGGCAGCCCCTTATCGCTCTTGGCCGTAGCCGGCACCGTCACCGTGATTGTCGCTTCAACCGAGCCTTTGGCCGGAATCCGCCAGGTGGTCGCCTCACTCGCCGCCGAGAACAGCTTGAGTTTGGAGGAGTCCAGGCGCAGCGCCAGGCTCAGTTCCCGGTCCGTCCGGTTCTGGAGGGTGAGCGTATAGCGGTACAGGGACGATCCATCCTTCAGATCCCGGCGTTCGCCGAAGTCAAGATAGAGATCGTCGATATCGCAGACCACCGCGAAGCGCTGCCGAATCAGGCGAATATTGTCCACACAGACTCGAACCGTCTTTCCGGGATCGGCCATGACACTGTCAAAGTTGATATCCATCCGCCGATCGTGGCGGTCATAGCTTTGCTCCCAGGAGTTCTCCGGTTCGTGCAGGTTGAACGTCATGGTCTTCCACTCGCGCGGCTTGAAGACTGGATCGATGTGATTTCCCAGCGCAAGAAAGCCGCCCATGAAGGGCCATTGCCGGAAACGGACGCTGAAATAGCCGCCCCCGTCCTCGACGCGGTAGTCAAATTTGAGCAGGTCGTACGTGTCCAGATCGATGCCGCGGTCCGCGAAGGTTTTCGACAGCCAGTTCCCGCCTCCACCCTTCCCGAAATCGAACATCAGGGCCTTGCCGCCATCCGAGCCAGCGGCGATCTTCGCCGGGAAGGGCCCCTCCCACTCGGAGGGATCGTCCATGGTGGAAAGGTCAAGGCA
>JAQULY010000396.1 GCA_028718445.1 Kiritimatiellia bacterium | reverse complement strand
GCAGTGGTGCCAGGTGTCCCGATATTCCGGCTTCAAACGAGGGTGTCGCATGGTTCCAGTCCTTTCAGTGTGGGGGCAATCACGCCCTCCACCTAATACGAAGGAACCAGGCAGCACAATTTCCGCCCCTTCGGCCAAATATCTTCGTACTATTTCTCTGTCCCCAGTTTTTTACCTATATGAAAGAACCAAGCAGCAGAGTTTCCGCCCACTCGGCCAAGTATTTCTGTACTATTTCTCTGTCCCCAGTTTTCTGCCCAGTTTTCTGTCTGGACATGACACCAAATCAAGCGGACAGAGAATGTTGTGAAGAATGCCTCAGAAGAGTGATCGAAGGGCCAACGGACTGACACGGGAGACGATCATGGTGCATGTTCGACGACAGGTCAGCAAAGGCCGACGCTGGCTGTGGTGCATATTCAGCTTGGCTGTGTTTGTTGTTGTAGTGGCAAGTCATATGGCTCGGCATGATTTGTCACCTGTGAGGAGAGTAACGTCTATTGACGTAATGTCCGGACGCCTGCGGATCAGCACGTTCCTGTTTGCTGTGCCTATCCATCGAATGAGGATGGAGACGGGCATATCAATGGCTGCGGCGCCGCTCTCACGTGCAGAGGAAGTGTGGAAAGTGGTGGGCGTCAGCGGTGGTATCATGGGCGAGGCGGTCTACAGATATTCGCCAGTACGGTATCAGATGTCGCATTTGACCAACGTTTGGAATGACCTTGACCTGCCGGAAAGGGAACGGAGACTGTCAGCACGACACCTGTTGTCACTTTGGCAACAGCCGAAAGGCGTCTACATGGCAACAGACTACGTTTTCGTGGACTGCGAGGAGGACTTACGTAGACGTGGCTTCGGGCAGAAGTCTGGCATCAGGGTCAAGCGAGGGACGAATGAGGCTGCCAGGGTCACTCATTAAAGACTAGGAGTCAAGTGACGACACCTTCCCCGACCGCCCTTTGGGGGCTGCCAGGGTGACCTGGAACCTAGAATATGGCTGCGGCGAGGGTGCGTGTTGTGGATAGTTGGGCGTATGGCACGACCTTGGCGAGTTCGGTTTGCGGGAGCGAAGTATCACCTGACGGGGAGGGGAAATGGGCGCGCGGCGTTGTTCCTGGCTCCGCATGACTACGCGCGGTTCATGGAGCAGTTGGACGCCGCGTTGGATGCGGACGGGTTGATGTGGTATGCGTATGAGCCGATGCAAGCGCGTTGGCGGTGGAGTGGTGTTGCCCCTGAGCGGCGCATCCCAATGCAAGGTAGCAGAATACCTGGGCCATGGAAGCGAGGCGGCGGTCGGGAAAGCGCGAAAGAGGGCGCATGCGGCTCTGACCCTGAAACCAAGGACGTCACGCTGATGGTCAAGCTGGCGCGCCGGGGACCGTTCGCGTTACGCCTGAGCCGGCGGTCGCTGGTGCTGCGAGGCAAAGGATTCCTCACTGAATGTTGAGCCGTGTCCCCTCAGCCTTGGTATAATAGTGGCCCTGTCTCGAGTAGGTTCATGGGGACTTTACCATGATTCTCCTGAAGCCGGGGGATGATCGCAAACACCATGCCACTACACAGAGTGAAGACCGGTATCCGGCGTAGTGCCGCCGCCCCTGTTCGCCTGCCGCCGTCAACGGGCCCCGCCTTGACGAAGTTGGCAAACCCACCGTTAAGTCGAGAGAATGCGTCCTTCTATCACACCATCGAGCAGTTCCGCATTCTGAAGGCATTCCAAAAGGATCTTTATCTGCTGACCGGCTTGCCGTTCGATTTTGTGGATCTGCGACTGAAGCATTCCGAGAAGCTCCGGGCACAGCGGGTGTTCACGCCGTTTTGCCGAATGATCAACAGCACGCCGTTTGGATGCGGGGCCTGTGATCAGGACGAAAGACAAGCGGTGGCGTATTGCGTTGAAAAGAAACGGTGTCGTGCAAGGCGCTGTCATTTGGGATTGATCGATGTGTATGTGCCGATCACGATGAACGGCAGAGTGGCCGGGCTCTTCTGCACAGGGCAACTGCACTACCGGCGGCCGACTGACGCCGATTTTTTACGAATTCAGCATCGGTTGAACGGCATGGGGATCGACATGGCCGAAGCGCGGCGGGCTTATTTCAGCGCCCCGGTCATCGAAAAACGGCGCGTAGCGGCCATCATCGATCTGATCGGTATGGTTGTCGGTCTGATCGATGCCGGGAGGTTGCGCAATCTGGAGTCGGCCATATCGCACGACCCGATTCGCAAAGTGCTCAGTTTCATGGAGGACCATTATGCGGAGCCGATGACCCTGACGGTGGCGGCGAAGGAAGCCGGTCTGAGTGTCTCGCGGTTGGCGCATGTTTTCAAGGCGCAGACGAAGATGAATTTTTCCGCCTATCTGAATCTGATTCGCGTGGGGTGGGCCAAGTACTATCTGACTAATTCGCGGCTCAGGATCAGCGAAGTGGCTTTTCAGGTTGGCTTCGCCAATCTGAGCCACTTCAACCACATCTTCCGCCGGTCAACAGGGCTCACGCCCACGCAACACCGGCGACAGCATTCCGGTACAAGGAAATAGCATTCTGCCGCTAGCGCATCTTTCTGCAGCCAGCCATAATAGTTGGCAACAAGGATGTCGTATGCGAATGATGAGGGTTGGGCGCGGACCGAATGGTCCGAGTGGAGAATCACCCTCGTCAGGGAGATACGCATCATTGGAAGGAACCCACCATGTCACACAAAATGATGATGAGGGCATTCGGGATCGTTCTTGGGTCCTCATGTATCATGATGGCCGGTGCGCAAGACACGCATTATGTGGCCCAGGCCGGGCAGACACCAGCTAAGCCCTACACGTCTTGGGATAGGGCGGCCAGCAACATCCAGGATGCGGTGGATGAGGCCGTCAGCGGCGATACCGTTCTGGTTTCTAACGGGGTGTACAACGCCGGCGGCACCGCGTACGAGCGGGTGAACATCAACAAGATGATCACTCTGCTGGCGGTCAGCACGAATCCGTACGACACCGTGATCAACGGGGGCGGCGATCATCGTTGTCTTGACGTTTCTGCTGGTGGGAGCGCCGCGCTGATCGGCGGGTTTCTGATGACCAATGGGCAGATTCAGGCGCATGGCGCCGGAATCAATTATTGGGGCACGGCACCGCTGGTGGTGAGCAATTGCATCATTGAAGGCAACACTGCCATTGCCCCCGGGAACGTCGGCGGCGCCAGGTCGGCGTCGCTCCATGCCTTGATCCTTAAGAACTGCATCATCAGGGGCAACGCGGCCGGCGGCTATGCCGGGGGCGCGTATCAATGCGTGTTGACTAACAATTGCCAAGTGCTGAACAACAGCTCGACGGGCAGCTATGGCGGGGGATTGGTGGATTGCATGATGGACGGGGGAACCATTGCAGGGAATCGCGCCAAGTCTTCGGGTGGCGGGGTCGTCAGGGGATGCCTGCGTGGCGTCCTGGTCAGCAATAATGCGGCTTTTGGCAACACTGCAAACGACGGCGGCGGCGGCCTGTACAATGCCTCGGCATTTGGATGCGTGATTGCCGGCAACAGCGCGTCGAACGGGTTCGGCGGCGGTGTGTTTGAACAAAGCCTGGTTTCCGACTGCACGGTGACCGGAAATGCCGCGTCCTGGGGCGGCGCCGCCGCGAAGAACGTGACGTTCCTTCACTGTACGGTCTCAGGCAATACCGCCATCGGCAACGGGATTGGCGGCGGCATCTTTGACGGCGGGTCGGCATCCAACTGCTTTCTCAGCGGCAATCACGCCTACTATGGCGGCGCCGCCTCGCATGGCGTGATGCTGACGGATTGCACGATCGCCGACAATACCGCCTATCGTTGTGCCGGTATCAGTTACCATAAAGTGGGGTTAGCTGCCGGCAAGGCGTGCATCGCAACCCGATGCGCCATTGTCAGCAACACGGCGACCAGTTTTGGGGGCGGTGCCTTCGGCGGTTGTCTGACCAATTGCCTGATTGCGAAGAATCAGGCGGTGGATGGCCCGGGCGCTTACATCAGCACCATGGTCAATTGCACCGTCGTCGGCAACGAAAGTTCCGGCGCCTATGCGGGAATCTATGGTGGCTTGCTTACGAATTGCATCGTGTGGGGTAATCGCAAATCGGGGGGCGAGATATTCAATTATGAAGGCAGCCCCGTTTTTTCCTCCAGTTGTACCTGGCCCTTGCCGACGGGCCTCTCCGATGGCGGCAACAACAAGAGCGCGGACCCGAAGTTCGTGGATGCCGTCGCGGGCAATTACCGGTTGAAGGGAAGCTCACCCTGCATCAATACCGGTAACAACCTGGACTGGACGGAATCCTCGCTGGACTTGGATTTGAAACCGCGCCTCCGGTACGGCAAGGTGGACATGGGCGCGTATGAGCGTGTTTTCAACGGCACGGTGATCGGCGTTCATTGAGTCTGCCGTGGGGATCGCGCTCGTGTTTTCTGCTGTCAAGAGCGGTTCTTCTTTTGACGTGATGCATTAGATTCAAGCAAAGAAAGGGTTTCTGTTGTGAAATCAAACCGGATCAGATCCGTGTTGGTGCTGGCGGGGCATTCGGACGATTCCGTCATTGCTGTGGGCGGCCTTTTGCGCCGGTTCGTCAAGGCCGGCGTTCGGGTGCATGTCTTCTGCTTTGGCAATGGCGATGAGGCCTTCGCGGATATGCCCGCGAAGGACTCCGCTGTGGCGAAAGACCGGGCGGAGGCCGCCGCCGCGCACAAGGCGCTGGGCGTCGCGTCCTTCGAGTGTTTCGGCCTGCCAGACTTCGGCGTTCAACGCAACCGGGAGACTTACCGGGCCTGTATCGGCGCCATCCGAAAGTACAAACCCGACATCATCCTCGGGCATGACTGGCGGGAATACTTTCAGCATCGGGACATGGCGCGTCTCGCCTGCGACGCCTGGTGGCAGGCGGGATGGAACTGCAGCGCCGACCTGGGACGTCCCTGGCAGGCCCAATCCCTGTTCCACTTCGAGGTCCTTCACGACATCCAGGACCCTACGCATCTGGTTGACGTGACGGACACGTTCCCGGACAAGATCCGCGCCTGGAAGAAGTTCGCCTCCGCCCAGGACCATCTGTCCAGCATGGTCACCCAAATGGAGGCTCGGGCCCGCCTTCATGGGAGCAAAATCGGCGTCAAGTATGCGGAGGCGTTACGGCAGTCGTTTTTCATCCCTACGGCGGTTCGTCGAATCGAGGAATTGCCCTGAGATGAAGACCGTGACCGGACTCTGGGGTTTTTCGGTGGATGACATCGGGCTGGACGGCTATTCGACCGAAGCGCATCTGAACGCCGTTCTGGATTTTCTGGATGAAAACCGGATCGCCGTCACCCTGTTCGCCGTGCCGGAAGTGAACGGGAAGAGGATGAGCACCCGCCGCGGGTATGTGTCCCTTCTCCGGCAGGCCATCCAAAGGGGACACGAAGTCGCCCAACACGGTCTGTCCCACGACCGTTTTGAAGTCGGCATCCCTCCCGAAATGATCCTGAGCCTGCCGCATGAAGGGCCGGCGCGAACATTCCTTGCTGAGAATCGGGAGAAACTCCGAAGTGAACACACGGTG
The DNA here is from genome assembly GCA_028718445.1 of Kiritimatiellia bacterium. Lineage (GTDB taxonomy): Bacteria > Verrucomicrobiota > Kiritimatiellia > RFP12 > JAAYLN01 > JAQULY01. Next base: position 55 of record JAQULY010000396.1, on the reverse strand, counting down.
GAACGAATCCGTGCGAAGCTTGGAGAAGGCCGGAAGATCATCGAGGACGCCATCG
>JAQULY010000395.1 GCA_028718445.1 Kiritimatiellia bacterium | reverse complement strand
CGCATGTCCGCCATCCGTCGCTCGCAAGAACACCGGCACATAGCGTGCGCGACCGTCCTGCAGCCGCCAATCGTACGTCACCGCCCACAGCGAACCATCGGGCGCCACGCGCATCTTGCCCTGCAACACCGGCAGCACGACCTTGCCTTCGCGCTGGCCCGACAGTCCCGGCACACTGGCTTGCTCGACCGTCACCGCGCACAGCCGATCGGGAATCGTCATCGTCGGCGTTTCGCGTTTCCACGATTTGCCGCCCGCCGACAGTCGCTCAAACACCCACGTCGTCAGCGTTGCCGGCACCGCGTCGCCCGGATACACCGCCCACGCATTCCCGAAGCTGCACGTGAATTCACGCGCCGGTTTCGGCAACGTCAGCCCGCGCGCGCTCACCGCGCACTGCTGCACCGCGCGCAACCGATCGCCGTTCGGCAACAGCGTGCCCTCATCGATTTCACTCGCCGGCCTATTCGGCTGCATCTGCCAGGTCCGCCCGCTGTCCGACGATATCGCCCACGCGACCGGCTTACCATACGACTCCACCGAATCCGGCTCCACCGAAAACCACACCGCCAGCCGACCGTCGCCCAACGGCCGCAGATAGGGAAACTGCCAACGGCCCCAGCCGGGTCCACCGCGACTCAACTCCGCCGGTCCCTGCGCCACAATCACCGGTTGGCTGATCTCGAGCCGAATCGTCGTCACACCTTTCATCGGTTGAGAACTCGCCGCTCCCGTCGCCCCCTCCGCTGCTCCACCGGCTATCGCACACATCATCAAGATTGCGCTGATCCGTCGCATCGCCACCTCGCTCGAGAACTCGTGATCGTTCATCCGCCAATTGCTTTCCACGCGCGCAGTACTGGGGATTGTACACATTGGAGCTCACTACTTACCAGACTGCGGTAAGTACCAGCGGACGAGCAGCGCCAGACACCTTGGTATCTGGCCCGGAGCGCCATTTCACGTAGTCAGGCGCGGTTCCAAGTTCCTCGCGCTTGCTTGCACCGCATACGCACCCCAATCTCGCTGCCCCACCACGCTTCGATTGTACCGCACGGTAGATCATCATTGCCCTCATCAACATCAGCGGATAAAATGACCCCAAAACGGCCCAAGCACTTCCTCGGGAGAAACGCGATGAAACCTGAACCCGAGAAACTCATCCCGAAGCACGGTGGCTACGAGCACACGAAAACGTGGCAACTGGCCGACCTGATCTACGATGTGACCGTGCGTTTCTGTGACAATTACGTGGACGCGCGCAGCCGTACGCACGATCAGATGGTGCAGGCTGCCCGCAGCGGCTGCCAGAACCTCCAGGAAGGTAGCATGGACTCGGCGGTGTCCAAGAAGATCGAACTGAAACTCACCGGCATCGCGCGGGGCAGCCTGAAGGAACTTGAAAGGGACTACAAGAAGTTCCTGAAGCACCGCGACCTGCCGGAGTGGCCACCCAATCACCCCGCGCTGACACATTTCAAGGCGTTACGCTGCGCCACGCTGGAGCAGTTCCGCGCGTGGGTAGCCGAGGAGTCGCGCCGGAACGCGAAGCAGAACACGGACGCACACGGACAGGCACGAACCGACACGAAAAAGGCGGTCTCAGGTGTCCGTGGTGGTGCGTGTCCGTCCGTGCCGGTCCGTGACCCCTTTCCCGCGATATGCGCCGCCAACGGAGCTCTCTTCCTGCTGAACCTCTGCATTCATCTCATTGGCCGGCAAAGGTTCCACGAAAGGGAAAAGCAGATATGAACATAGTCATCCAACGCGTCTACGAGGCCGAGACACATCAGAAGGGGCACCGGGTCCTGGTTGACCGCGTGTGGCCACGCGGCATCACGAAAGAACGAGCCAGCGTCGATGAGTGGCTTCGGGATTTGGCCCCCAGTACGGAACTGCGCAAGTGGTTCAATCACGATCCCTCGCGATGGGACGAGTTCCGCACCAGATACCGAATCGAGTTGACGGTCCGGCGGGAGGAACTGAAGAGATTGAAGCACATCGCCAACGAGACGACTCTGGTGCTTCTCTACGGCGCGAAAGACACAGAACACAACCAAGCCGTTGTTCTTGCAGAGGTTCTGCAGAACATGCAAAGTGTATGAGCGGATGCCTGACAAACAGGGAAGGTGAAATCGGAAATGACTCTGATCACAGGCGCAACGCTCGTCTTCGTCGTTACGACGATAGTTGTTGGCGGCTTCCGTCATACAACCGATGCGCATCGGCCGGAGGGTCAGGCGCAATCAGTTTCGTCTGCGCCGCAATCGCCTGCGGCTCAGGCGCAGCCTGCCACCCACACCGCGCCGCAGAACCCCGGTCCCGTTGTAGGCCACCTGAAGACACGCGACAAGTTGATCACAATCCGAACCGGGCCGAACGGACCGCTTTACACGGTCAAGTCACACGACGGGCAGACTATCGCAGCCGATCTCCCCGCAACCGAACTGTCCGCTAAGTTCCCGGATCTGAAACAGGTCGTCGAACTTGGCACAGCGGACTGGGCCGGGATGGACCTCGGTGATTATCACGTCGAGACATGGTAGGACGTTGGCCTGACGGAGAGATTCAGAACCGAGACCATCTCGATCGCGCACATCACCGCGCAGGAGGAGGATACTCGACGCGAACGCGCAGAAAGCCTCAGCGTGAGAGTTAGCCGCAACATGACGACAGGTAAACAAAGGACCATCGTATTTGACCTGGACGGGACGATCTCCGATCCGATCGTCGGCATCAGTCGGTCGTTCAACTACGCACTTGCGCACTTCGGTCATGCGCCGCTTCCGGAGGTCGCGCTCTTGCCCCATATCGGTCCGCCGCTCGACGATGCGTTTCGTGCGCTGACGGGAGTGTCCTCTTCCTCGGCCATTGCGGCATACGTTGCCAAGTACCGGGAACGCTACTCGGATATCGGCTACAGCGAGAATGTTCTGTATCCGGGGATCGCGGAAGCGCTGCAACCGCTGGCTGCGGCCGGCATTCCTCTTGGCATCTGCACCTCAAAACGTCGCGACTTCGCTCAGCGCATTCTGGACCTGTTTCAACTTCGCTCGCTGTTCCGGTTCGTGGACGGCGGAGACATTGGCATTCCAAAATGGCGACAGATCGAAGTCCTTGTTATCAGCGGCCAGATCGGGCGCGACTCCGTGATGGTGGGGGACCGCAGTGTTGACCTCGATGCGGCCCATCGTAACGGACTCTCGTCCGGCGGGGTGTTGTGGGGGTACGGTTCCCGGCAGGAACTGGAGAAGGAGCATCCCCGTTACCTGTTCAGTGAGCCATGTGAACTGAGAATTCTCGCAGAGACAGGAAGCAAGGAAGTGGCAAATCACGGCGTGCATGGCAGGCACGCAAGCTCGCCACCATGACGCGGACGTTCGACGGAGAAAGAAGATGGACCATAAGGAAGTCGGCCAATTTTGGAACGAGAACGCTACGGTCTGGACGCGGCTCGCCCGTGCTGGATTCGACGTTTACCGTGATCATCTGAACACCCCCGCGTTTCTGGCCATGTTGCCCGATGTGAATGGCCTGACCGGGATCGACATCGGCTGCGGTGAGGGCCACAATACTCGACTGATTGCCCGACGAGGTGCTCGTCTCGTTGGAATCGACATCGCTGATGTCTTCATAAAGCACGCCTCGGAGGCCGAACGGCAAGAGCCGCTTGGCATCGACTACCGAGTGGCCAGCGCCGTGGGGTTGCCATTCCCAGACTGCAGCTTCGACTTTGCCACGGCGGTCATGAGCCTAATGGACGTGCCGGAGACCGAGCACGCGCTGTCGGAGGCGTTCCGCGTCATCAAGGCTGGCGGCTTCCTGCAATTCTCCATCACACACCCCTGTTTCGACACGCCACATCGACGCAACCTGCGCAACGAGAAGGGCCTGACGTACGCAATCGAGGTCGGTGACTACTTCCGCAACCTGAATGGCGAGGTTTCGGAGTGGCTGTTTGGGGCGGCGCCCAAAGAACTGAAACAGAACCTTCCCAAGTTCAAGACGCCTCGGTTCACGCGTACGGTCAGTCAGTGGTTGAACCTACTTGTCCAGAGAGGTTTCGTGATCGAACGCGTGGAGGAACCAAGGCCAACGGATGAAGCCGTCCGCGCATGCCCCGACATGCAGGACGCCCAAGTTGTCGCCTACTTTCTTCACATCAGAGCAAGAAAGCCGGCGTCTCCTCCGCCGGTACGGCGGCCGCCTGGTGGACGATAACCCCGGCGACGCCCCTAATCCACCCCGCGCCGAGTGATCGTCGTGCCGACGATCGCGGTAAAACCAACACCATGAAGGCGGCTTGAACGTGAGCTTGCGTGCATCTCTAGCTTTGCGAATGTGCATAAGATTTGTGCATGCGCCATACATGGCGCGCGACGGTTTCCATGCGGCATAATGGAGCCAAGGCCATGAAATGTGTTCCTAGGTTCGCACTATCTGCAAGTGGACGTGCCGTTCGCCAACATCGACACCATGATGGCGGAGATCGGCTGACGGCGGGGGCGGTCATGCGCATCAAGAGTGTCAATTGCCTGGGTATCATCGTGGTGGATGCGTTGAGCGGTCCGTTCGACCATTACCCGATCCGCAAGAAGGAAATCCAGGTCAACAGCCCCGCCGTGCGCTTCGCGGTCGGCGGGGGCGCCGCCAACAGCGCGGCGGCCCTGGCGCGACTGGGCGTGCCGGTGACCGTTTTCTCCAAACTGGGCAAGGATCCCAACGGCGCGTTTGCCCTCACGGAACTGCGCAGGGCCGGGGCCGCGACCGACGGCGTGCGCGAAGACCGCGCAGGCATGACGCCCTTCACTTTCGTGGGCATTCACGGCGATGGCGATCGCACCTTCGTCCACACCCCCGGCGTGAATCTGAGCTTCAGTCCGCGCGATCTGGACCCTAAGCTGCTGTTCCGGGGCGACTTCCTCTTTTATCAGGACCATGGCGTATTGCCCAAACTGGACGGGGCGCCGGCGGCGCGCCTGCTGCAGCAGGCGCGCCGGGCCGGTATGACCACCTTCCTGGACGAGTGCTGGGGGCTTGGCCCCAATCCCGCCGGCCTGGACAGGGTGCTGCCTTACGCGGATTACTTTCTGCCTAGTTACGACGACATGCTCGCCACCTACGGGCGTCGCACACCCCTGGCAATGGCGCGCCTGCTGCACGACAAAGGCGTCGGCAAGGTGGTGCTGAAGCTGGGAAAACGCGGCTGTCTGCTGTGGGACGGCGCCGTAGCGCAAAACTTCCGCGCATGCAGTTGCCGCGTGGTAGACACCACCGGGGCGGGGGACTGCTTCGATGCGGGCTTCATCGCCGCGCTGGCGCGGGGATATGACTGCGATCAGGCCTGTGCGATCGGACATCGGGCCGCCGCTGCCTGCGTGACGCGGGTAGGTGGGAACATTGGGGACACAACATTCAGGGAGCTGACAGCATGACGCCACAAGCACTCTACGATCAACTCAAGGCAATTCCGCTGCTCGACGTCCACACGCATCTGGTGGGCGGCAAGCTGGGCGCGCGCGGGCTGCACGATGTGCTGCTCTACCACATGTCGGTCAGCGACCTCTACGCCGCGGGATGCCCCAGCGGCGCCCGGCTCACCGAGTTCCCGGGCTGGCCGGACCAGGCTGAGGCG
>JAQULY010000394.1 GCA_028718445.1 Kiritimatiellia bacterium | reverse complement strand
CTGTTCAGTCACTCAATCGTCGCCCGCTCTCGTCGCCGATTCGCAAAAGGCCGGCGAAAGCGTCAGACCGAGAGCATGGTCCAGTCGAAGGCCAGCGAGAAGTTGCGGTTCTTGTCGTCGCGCAGCGCCGCGTAGGCCGCGGGAGCCTCGGTGAAGGGGCGCACGTTCTGCACGAAGTCGGCGGCCTTCAGCGTCCCGCGCCGCAACTGCTCGATGGCCATCTGGCGATCTTCCACGCCGCGGTCCTTCGGCGCCAGGATGGTCACGCCTTCGCCCGGGAAGAAGCCGAAGGGATCGAGCGTCACATTCTCGATGTAGTTGGCCTGCATCAACAGCCGCGGCCAATCGCCATGATAGAACTGGATCGGTTCGACCTTGTAGTCCTTGCTGTAATTCTGCGGCTTGCGCCGGATCAGCTTGTGCGCGAGTAAAGCGCCCTTGGATGTACCGGAACTCTCGACCACAATGTCGGCGCCGCCGTTGCACCAGGCCAGGATGCGAGCCTCGGCGTCGGGTTCGGAAATCTTGACCGTCGCGGCCGCCCACTTGCGCGCGCGCTGGAGCCGGTTCTCCTCGAGATCGGCAACGAGGACCCGGCAGCCGCGCGCGTTGAGCCAGGCGGCGGAAAAGGCGCCGATCAGGCCCTGACCCAGAACCACGGCGGTTTCGCCGGGGCGCGGCGCCGCGGCGGTGACGCCGCGCAGGCTGATGGCCGAAATCTCGGCGGTTACGTAGTCCAGAAACTCGGCCCCTTCAGGCAGCAACACGGGACGATCCTCGCCCGTGGTGGCATGCACCTGCAGGCTGGCCTGGCCGCCCCATTGCGAGTTGATGCCTGGCAGTGGCCTGGGATTGCGGCACGAGACGCGGTCGCCGACGCGGAATCCGGCGGCTTCCGCGCCAACTTCGATTACTTCGCCCACCGACGAGTAGCCTGGAACCAGCGGGTACCGGCCCTTGGCCCCATAGTGCCCGCCCAGCACGCGCAGTTCCGTGCCCGAGGACACCATCGTGTAGCGGGTGCGGACCACAATGTCCGCCGGTCCGACTTCACCCAGCCGGTATTCTCTCGTCTCCACCCGGTTGACGTCCGCAAATACGATCGCTTTGACTGTCTTGCTCATGGTTGTTTCCGTGCTCCTCACATCCGTCCGTATTTCTCGATCAGTTCGCCTACCAGTCTGACCAGGGCCAGATCGCCGTTGGGCGGAACCTGGTCGGCGACTCCGAAGATGAAGCGGTTGGTCTCTTTGTGACAGCGGATGATCTCCCTGACCTGGCGCTCGATGTCGCGGGCGGTGAAAGGCGGGGCGAAGATGGCGCCGGGCAGTCCGCCGATCAGGATCACATCGTTGCCCGCGAGCCGGCGCAGATCGGCAATCTCGACATCGCCAACCGGTTTCGGGACCACGGAATCAATGCAGTCCACCCCGGCCGCGCCGAGTTTCTCGAGCGTGCCGCGCAGCGTGCCGTCATTGTGCAGCATGCTGATATGGCCGCCGGCGCGCAACCAGCCGGTCCAGCGCCGCACGTACGGGGCGATAAAATCGTCGAAGTAGCCACCCATGGTGGTGGCGGAGAGGTTCTCGTTGATCATGACGCACGAAGGCGGCGCGTCCGCCAGGTTCCGGTAGATATCGTCGTGCAACTTGCCGATGGCGTCCAGCGTCAGCCGCATCTCCTCCGGCTGGTCCATCAGCATGTAGGTCAGCTCCATCACCCCGATCCAGTGCTTGTTGAGTTCGGAAATAGGCGTGGGCTGGGCGCCGACATGCGTGGGACCAAGGCCGTAGGCGGCGTACTCGCGGTCCTCGTTGGTGTATCGGTCGGGCGCCGGCACGAAGCGGCGGTGTTCGTAGATGTAACGGACCACGCGCAGATCGGCCGGGCCTTTGACCGCGTGTTCGGTGTAGCCCCAGGAGAACGATCCGGGGCAGTACTCCAGCGTCTCCTGGATCGTGCCGACCGGCGTGTGCCAGCGGTTCACCCACAGCGCGCCGGTTCTGAGCGACTCATGGCGGACATCAGTGCCCTCGATCACGTCTCCGCCGGTGCAGCCCGGCACATATTCGCTCAGCCCCAGTTCCTGATGCATGCGGTGACGGCCGGCCTTGCCGCGCCAGCGTTCCGGAATGTCGCCGATCTGCTCGTGCGACGCATGCCAGTAGGTCATGTCCCCGCACCAGGCCATGGCGTCCGGCCGTTGGCCGCGCAGGACCGCCTGCATACGTTCGCGCTGCGTCATACTGTGTCCTCTGCCGTCACGAGTTCGTGCACCTTCACTTTTCAGTGGTGTGGCATCTACTGTATACTCGCTGCCGATGGCCGACAATGGACAAAAGCGGGTTTTGCGGATGCACAAAACAGAGGTACCGGCGCCTAGCTGCATGTTTGCCATCGAACTGGAGATCGCGGACGGTCAGTCTTGTTTTGCGCACACGCATGCCTGCACGGAAATAATCTGGTACCGGGGATGCAGCGGATGGATGCCCCAGGGCGGAGTGCGCTTCCGGTACCGGGATGGCGATGTCGCGGTCTACCAGCCGGGGCTGACGCATGGCGACGCCTGCGAACGCGGTGGACGGCAGATATGCCTGGGAATCAGCGGGGGTGGTGCGGAACGTTTGCCTGCGGGTGTGTGGCGGGCCGATACGGGCGTCCGGGCGGCCCTTGTTCAGATCCGCGGACTGCTTGGGTGCCGCGACGAGTGGCGGCAGGCGCGGTTGAATCTGCTCGGCGGCTGGCTGGTGGTGGAGCTAGGCCGTCAGTTGTCGGGCGCGGCGACGCGTGCGCCGCGCGAACCCAACGTGGTGAGTGCCGCGCGCCGGCTGCTCGATTCGAGCTACGCCGACGACCTCTCGGTGACCGGCATCGCCGCCGAACTCGGGGTCAATCCCGATTACCTGCGCCAACTTTTTGTCGAGCGGGTAGGGGAACCGCCGCGACGCTATCTGATCCGCAAGCGGCTGGAGGCGGCCTGCGATCTTCTGCGCCTGAACCAGGAAAGCACCGCCGCAATTGCCGCTCGCGTGGGTATCGCCAATCCGTACTACTTCAGCCGGCTCTTCCGACGGCGTCTTGGCGTGACACCCAGCCAGTACCGCGCCCGCTACGCCCGTGTCGGCTGAGACACGCGAGTATCGGACCGCCCGCGTCGCGCCGTCCCCGATGTCTGGTGCCAAAGGCACTCCGGCGTTTCGTCCCATGTCGAAGGCGATAATCGCTAAAGATCGGCTTTCCTTCATCATTCTGCGGCTCGATATTCTGCGGTTCTGCGGTTCGCCTGGCGCAAGACGAAGGACATGATCCCTGCAATGGGTCAGTGAGATGGGGTGCGAGTGGGGTGCATGTGAGCAGGACTGATCCATTACTGATCCTTGTCTGGGCCGGCTGAGGAAAAGTCATTGCGAAGCGGCGTTCATTTGCGCCGGCCGCGTAAGGACACGGTAGTGCCGAAGTAGGGGTTTCCCCTATGGGAAGGGGGGGGGCGAAAATGACATCTTTCTCCCACGGACAAGCTATGTGACCTTTGCGGCGAGCAAGGAGATTCGAGTATGAGAACACAAACAATGGCTATGAAAAACCGGGAATTCATCGTTTGCACACTCATGGCGGCGGCCATGTTATGGCTATGCGGCAGGGCCGCGGCACAGGCCCTGAATATGTCCGTCGTGGACGCCGACGGCGACGCGGTGACCAATGGGTTCCGCTGGATGCTGGAGGAGGACACCACAACGCCGTCAATCCCGGGGGTGTCTACCAACGTGGCGCCGGCGCTGGTGATCCACAAGAGCCACGCGCCGGTGATGGCACATGGCAGCAGCGCCAGCAACCCCACCGTAATCCCGCTGCCCGATGCCAACCTGCGCTATATCGTCTCCGTGTTGGCGGACGGCTATTCCTCCGGCGGTCAGAGCGTGGCGGCCGGGCAGACCAATGTGGTGGTCGTGCTCAACAAGCACCCGATACCGACCGCGCAGATCACGGTCTTCGTCTTCAACGACAACAACTCGATCAACAACGTACCCGACGCCACGGAAGTGGGGTTGGCCGACTTTCAGATCACGCTGGCGGACGTGGCGGGTGGCCCGATTATGACCGACGCGTTCGGCAATCCGCTGGGGACGACCTACGCCCAGGACGCCAACGGAGAGTACCTGACTGACGAGGCGGGCGCCTATGTGGTTGCCGAAATGGGCTCCGGTTTTGTGCTTACCGACGCCAACGGACTGGCAACCATCAAGTTCCTGGCCATGGGCAAATACGGCGTGAAGGCCATTCCTCCGCCCGGAACCTCCTGGAGCGGCGGCCATGGCGGGGCGGCCCATGGCAACGTCGGCTGGAACCAGACGGCCACCATCGAAGGCACGCTGACTGTTGACGCGTGGGTCACGGCCAACGAACCGCCGCTGTTTATGGAAGGCTTCGGTCCGGGTTTCTATCATGCCTTCTTCGGTTTCGTGGACCCGATGCAGACTGTCTGGGGCACCAATCCGCCGCCGGTCGCGGCCGAGAACGTGACGATCATCGGAACGAACCGCTTCAACCATTTCGGGCGTCCGCCGAACAACCAGATGTTTGCGGTGGGCCCTGCCGTCGACGAAGCCTGGGTCGGGCTGAACGAGATCGGGCCGCTTAATGCGGTCGGCGCCGGGCTGTACGCGGCGCCCTGCAATCCGGACGGCTCTTTCACGATCACGAACGTGCCGCCGGGCACGTACCAGCTTGTGACGTGGGACAAGCCGCTGGATGCCCTGTTCGGTTTCAACACCATCGTTGTATCGAATACGCCGAGCGGCATCAACAACCTGGGCAATGTGCTCTCCTACCGTTGGTTCGGCACGCTCGAAGGCAGTGTCTTCTACGACACCAATGAAAACGGCTTCCGCGATGCTGGTGAGGAAGGTATTCCCTCGCAGGCCGTCAACCTGCGCTTCCGCGACGGCACGGTCTACATGGCGACTGTCACGGACAGCGCCGGCGATTATCAGATGTCGGAGGTTTTCCCCTTCTTCAAGTGGCTCGTTACAGAAGTGGACTTCGCCCGTTTCAAGGCGACCGGCATGACCGCCGTCACGGACGAAGGCGGATTCATCCCGACCGACAACGGCTGGGACATGCCCTCGCAGGGCGTGCGCAATCCACAGCCGCAGTTTGAAACCGATCCTGTGACCGGCTTGGTGCTCACCAATGGACTGGGCGTGCCCATTGCCAGCATTAATCCCAACACCGGCAACAACCTGTCGCGCACCGAAACCGGCCCGGTGCTGCTGGAGGCGATGCATCTCTTCCTGAACCAGAACAACCGCATTGACTGGGGCAAAGTCGACTACCCTGGAACCGAAAACGGCGGCATCTCCGGCATCGTCGCCTATCAGACCACCCGTGCCGAAGAAGATCCGGTCAATGGCACCATTGACGGCTGGGAACCCGGCGTGCCGCGCGTACAGGTGGCCCTCTACGCCGACGCGAACGTGGACCAACTGATTGACGATCTGGATGGCAGCGGCGGTCCCACTCCGGCCGACGCGGACAACTATCCGTTGGGCTGGGCGGACGGCACTGGATCGAAGGGTCCTGAAGACGTGGATCACAACAACAACGGCATCTTCGACCCGGGCGACGCCCTCAACATCGTCTGGACCGACAGTTGGGACGACGCC
>JAQULY010000393.1 GCA_028718445.1 Kiritimatiellia bacterium | reverse complement strand
ATAACGACCCATCGGACTGAATGCACGAAATCATCCGCATTGTATAACAAGTCACCGATCAATCCCGCGTGCACTTCACTCGCGCCCCCCTCGCGCCGACCGCTTTCGCTTGTGCCGCGAATTACTGTTGACGGCCGGCGGCTTAACTGCTAATTTCGACCTACATAGCTTAAGTATGTAGCTTTAACAGCATGAAAGCGCGACCAGTCTATCTCCAGATCAAGCGACGGCTCGAAGAGGATATCGCCGGCGGCAAGTTCGCCGATGGCGACGTGCTCTGCCGGATCGCCGACATCTGCGAACGTTTTCGCGTTTCGCCGATGACCAGCCACCAGGTCGTCAAGGCGCTCAAGGCCGACGGTTTCGTCACCACCCGCAAGGGCGGCGGTATTTACGTCGCCAATTCCGGCGCCCTGCACGACCGGCGGCGGCGCGAAAACTACATCCTGATCTATGGACACCATTTCGTCTCATCCCCGGGAACGTTTTTCTCCTTCCGCAACGAAGCGCTCATCGAGTATTTCCATGGTCTCGGTATGGGCGTACGCTTCCTATCGGCTGCCCTTGGGGACACGGCCGCCCTTCAGGACGCCCTGGTGGTGGACGGTCCCAGGGGCATTGTGATGGACTGGTCGCACTACGCCGAGTTGGGCGCCGCCAAGCGCCGGATCGGTGTGCCCGTGGTGCTGTATAACTCCGACGACCGCAGGCTGGTCTCCGCCAATCTTGACCACCCGGGCTTCGCGCGCCTGTCCGCCGGCTTCTTTGCCGCGCACGGCGTGAAGACGGTTGCCCTGATGCTGCCGCGGGCGGGCGTCGGCACTAAGTATGACGACCGTTGGGTCGCCACATTCGAGAAGCGGTTCCCCGGCAAGGTGACCGCGGTGTTGCGCGTGCGCACCTCCGAAACGCCCGACGAAGGTGCGCGCATGGCGCGCGAACTGTTGCGTGGCAACCCGCCGAAGGGCCTGTTCGTGACGGAAGACCTGGCGATGGGAGCCATCCTGGCACTGCAGCGCGCCGGCGTGGACATTCCCGAAGGCATGTGTCTCCTGGCGCTGGGCAGCCCGGTGGCGGAGAGCGTCTTTGCCGCCTTGCATGTGCCCGTCGTGGGTTGTGATCCGCGTGCGGTCGGCCGCACCGCCGCGCAGTTGCTGCACCGCCTGATCGAGGGCCGGAAGGCGCCTCGTGGCGTCACCGTCATTCCGCCGCTCATCTCCCCCCACGACCCCGCCGCCATGGCGCGCCTCTTCATGGATGCACCGCGAACGACAGTCCCTGCATATAACAACCGAAAGGTGGAGAAGACATGAAGTATGTACAGCATCTTACAGCCTGCGCGCCGCGAACCGCCAGGCTCCACGTGGCCGTCATCGCCGCGACGTTGGGGCGCGCCGTTCTCGCTACCGAGTTCGACGACTTTGCGCCGGACAAGACGGGCACAACCAACGTCGCGCCGCTGCTCCAGGAAGCCGTGCGCGTGGCCGCGAAATCGGACCGTATCCTGATTCTGGCTCCCGGTCGTTACTGGATCGCTGAGCCTGTCGTCATTCAGGGAAACGGGTTCACCCTTTCCGCGCGCTTCCCGGTGACGGCGTGCTCCGTCGTGCTCAGCGGGTACGGAGCGCACGTTCCGATGGAGGCCCGAACGGGCACGAATGCGCCCGCGCGGCCAGAGGCGCTCGTCCGGGTGCTGCAGTCATACAGCCTGACGATCGCGGGCATTTCATTCGAGCACGCGATTGCCGGCATCGAGGGTGCCCCCTTCATTGCGGCATCCAGGATCGAGCGTTGCGGTTTCACGCACTGCGACTTCGGCATCGCGGCGTCGCCCATTCAGGTCGTGACTATCGGCGGTTGTACCTTCTATGACGGCCGCTTCGGCGTCCGGGGCGGAGAGCGGGCGGGACCGAGTCTGGACCGCAGCAATCTGGTCAACATTTACGACTGCGTATTCCGGCAAATGACCGAATGGGGTATCCAGGTTGAGGGCAGCCCCACCAATGTGCGCGACTGCAACTTCGAATCGAGCTCCGGCGGCGCCGTGGAGTTGTTGGACTGCTACGTGGCCAACGTGACCGGGGGCTACTTCGAAGGTTGCGGCCGCAACAGTCCCGCGCTGATCAGCGTGGCTAAATCGCAACTCGATCTGGGGGGGCAACTCAATCTGTTCGGCAACCAAATCAACGTCAACGGAGCGCCATCGCTGATTCGTGTCGGCAAGGGTCTCAGATTGCATGCTTACGATAACCGGGTGAACGTCTCCCACACCACAGGGCAACGGTTTGTGACTGCGGAGGATGCCCCCGGCCCCAGCCTCCGCTATGAGAACAACGTTCTGGACGATCCGGCGGTGCCATGACGCGGTGCCGGGAGCCAACCATGAGCGAACGAATAAAAACATGCCTCCCAGCGCTCGCGCTGACAGTTCAAGTGATCGCCGGCTCCGTCTGGGCCGGCCCGCCTGCCGCGGACACGGTTCCGCTGCAGCCGCGGACGCTGGCGTTCGTCCGCCGCGACGCGTCCGGGGTCTATCGGCTGGTCGAAGAAGCGTTCGACCCCGATGACGCCGGCACGGTCGTCATTCCGTTCACGCAGGCTAACCGGCAGATGGCCAGCGCCGTGATCAACGAGGACGAGAACACGCGCCGCCAGATTCTCTCGACGGAGGGAGAGTTCTTCTTCCGTGCCTACGTCTCGGGAACGTATCACGTCGCGCTGGCCGCCGAATTCCCCGTGGCGGGAACATGGAACTACACGTTCGTCATGGACGACTCACAGGCCGCCGAAGGCATTTGTTCGGTCGAAAACGGCCAGGCCCAAGCGCTGCACCTGCTCCCCATGGACGCCATGCGGCGGACCCTTGACGCGGGTGTTCACCAAGTCGCCATCTCGATCCCGGGCGGCGGAGATGTCCGTGCTCTGCTCCTCAGCCGGGAACCGTTTGCCGCTTCGAAAATCAAGCAGGCGCCCGTGGCGAAACCGTTTGTGCCATCTTCCGGCACCATCGTCTTCGCACCGCTCGAGGCGGTCGGCCTCGCGGTCGTGCAGCGGCTCGAGACGCCGGGCAGCGACGGCCGGATTGTCTGGGAAATCGCCTCGCCGGACAGAGGGAACACCCCCTTCGAACTCGACAAACCGCCGACGAATGCAGTCGGCGCGGCGGTGCGCGCCACGCTCCACCGCGACGCCGGCGGGCGTACGGTGATGTTGCGTGCGCCATATGCGGTCATTGCGCGTGACGAACGCCTGATCGCCCGGCTGGAGAACGGCGATGTGGCCGTCGAGTTCGACCGCCGCACCGGGCGGATGGGACGGATCGCGGACCGGCGAGAAAATCGGTACTACCGGCAAATGGCCGCGCTGCCGTTCCGGCTGGCCGACTGGAGTCCGGAGACCGGGCAACCGGTTGAGTGGGATGCCTCCCGATTCGTCTGCGAGAACGTGCGTCTGTCCCCGGAACGCAAGCTGGTCGTGAGCTACCGCGACGCGGCCGCGGACGCCAAAGGGCGGGTCGTGCGCGTTACAGTCGCCGCCGATGGGCCAGCCCTGCGCTGGAGACTGCGGATCGAGAACCGGGCCTCGTCTCGCATCCGTCTAGTGCGTTTCCCGTACCTCAGCGATCTCGCCGCGGGCAGTGACGCGGCGGACGACCGCATTGCCTGGGCGGGCCTCTACGACGGGCCCGTGGTCGGGACGCCGGCCTGGCATCGGGACTATCACACCCCCCAGGTCATGTTCATGGACCTCTACGACGAAGATGGCGGCCTGTATGTCGGGGCGCACGATCCGACGGGCGAGACCGACCGCATGCTCATGCGGCCCGCGGCGGGCCCGCCGCCGTTCGCCTATGCCTTCGAGGTGGACAAGACCATCAAGCCCGGCGCGGTCTGGGAAAGCCAGGATTACGTCGTCGCCCCCCATCGCGGCGACTGGCACGCGGGCGCCGACATCTACCGTGCCTGGTACCGGCAGACCCCGCGCGAGAGCCGCGATCCGGCCTGGCTCCGACCCGACTACATGGGCGCCATGAACATTGAGTTGAGCAAGTACGAACCGTTTGGCGCTATCGCGGACTGGTGGCGCATGGCGCGCTGGCGCGGCACGTTTTATCTGAAAATGAACAACGTCGGCGGCGACGGGTTCGGCAACAACTTCTTCCCCTACCCTAACCCATACGCCGGGAGTACGGAGGCC
Source organism: Kiritimatiellia bacterium (assembly GCA_028718445.1). GTDB lineage: Bacteria > Verrucomicrobiota > Kiritimatiellia > RFP12 > JAAYLN01 > JAQULY01. The sequence continues at coordinate 1,481 of JAQULY010000393.1, read as the reverse complement.
TTGCGCCAGGCGGTGAGGTGGGTCAACGCGCGGGGTGGCCAGACCGATGGGTACATGAACTGCCGCTACTGGACGCCCGCCTGGGCCGACGGCTCGGCCATCGGCCATACGCCGCGCTGGATGTTCCCCGCCAACCTCTGGCTGCCGGACATGGCCTGGTCACTGGCCAACGCGGTTCATTCCCCCGACGGCACGCCTCCGGGACTGGGCAGCGGCGAGACGCCACACCGGCCCTTCCAGCAGGTGGTTAACATGTCCTTCCGTTCACGCGGCTGGTACGACTTCTGGCAGCACTGGTTCGAGCGTTACGGCGAGTGGGGCCTGAATATCTACTGGGATCAGGCCATGGTCTCGAACTACCGCTGCGATCTGCCGGACGAAGCCTGCCGCTGGCCGGAGGCAAATTACCAGCAGGCGCTGATGCGAACATGCCGCGACGCCATAGCCCGGGCACGGCGGCACAAACCCGACTGCGTCGTGCGCGGCGAGGGACTGAGCGACCGGCAGATGCGCGTCCAGAACCTGTGCTGGATATTCCGCTATCCCACCCCGATCTACCGCTACACGCATCCCGACCACGTCCTCGACATGACCCTCTACAACGAGGACTACGACGTCGACTGGCAGTTGGCGTACCTCTTTCACATGCGCATCACCGGCGGGAACCTGTGGGGCAAAGGCTGGGGCACGGACATGCGCCGCGTCACCGACCTGCGCGCCGCCACGCGCAATGTCTCGCATCTGGGCCGCTACATGGACAACGTGGGGCTTACGGGCGAGAGCGAAGGCTTGCAGGCGCGATGGGTTTTGCTAAACGAAGGGGAACGCCAGGCCATCGAGGTGCACACCTTGAATCGAGGCGAAAGCGCCAATCGCGCGCTGACGCTGAAGTGGCCGCTGCCGACGGTCCCGCGCGCGGCCTTCGTTTACACGCTCGGCACGCGCGTGGCCCCCTGGCCGTTTGCCGTCACGAACGGTGTTGTGCGGTTCGACGCCCCGACCAACATCGTGGCGTCCCTGCTCTTCGTGGCCGGCGAGGAGGCCGGGCGCGCCCTGCGCGCGCATGCCTTCGTGCCCATGGACCGCCCTGGCCGCGACGTGTTGCTCGTCGCGCTGGCCAATGCTTCGCCGGATCGGCAGACTGGTCAGGTGGTCTTCGGCGAACATCCCGCGCTCAAGACGGTGAATCCGCAAACGCCTTTCGCTCTGGCGCCGGGCGAAGCCGTCACGCTGGAGATTCCGGTGGATGGCGCGCCGGATCTGAGCGACTTTGCCGAGGCGCCGCTCAGCGTGGTGACGGCGGGGGGCCGTTCGCAGGCGCTGCGGCCGTGGGTAGCGCCCACGGTGCTCAACGGCCGGTTCGAGGACGACGTCACGGGCGATCGGGTCACGGACTACTGGCGGGACGGCGTGCGCGCGGCACGGGCAGAGGGCGGCTACTGCCTGCTTGTTCCGGCAAAGGGCGACTACTCGCCAAGAGG
>JAQULY010000392.1 GCA_028718445.1 Kiritimatiellia bacterium | reverse complement strand
CGTTGCTCAACAGGGCCAACCACCACGAATTCGGTCTCTCCCCTCTCCTTCCCCTCGCTCCATAACTCGAGACGGTACGGCCCTTGTTTAACCGGACCGATGTCCATCTCGCAAGAAGCGCCCTTGAGCGCGTTCGACGGGATCGTCTGAACGACCGAATCGTCCATGGCATAAACGCAGCGCACTTCCAGCGGTTTGCCGGACAGACGTTTCTGCTCGGCATCGCTAAGCGTCATGTTGAAGGCCAGCTTTTCAGCGAGCTTGAAAATCGCCGGGCCGCCTTTCCGCGCCGTGAACTTTACCTGGGTCGGCTGGGTCCAGCATAATTTATTCCGGTCAAACGGCTTGGTGACGACCGGCGACTTCGAATCGGCCAGGGGAGCTTTACCCGGGTGAAGGCTCTGAAAAGCAAAAACGATCTTATGCTTATCGCCTTCCTTCGTCGAGGCCAGCGCAAAGGTTGCCGGGTCGCAGCCATATCCGCACGGCTCCAGCACGATCGGCGCTCCGGCTCCGAACGACAAGCGGTCTCTTCTGTTCAGACACGTGTACTCGATGAAGTTGTACAGCTTGAGGTCTTTGTATTCGCCCCACAACTCGCCCTGGACTTCCTTTCCGTTCCTGTCTTCGGATTTGAACCAGTTGACTTCGGGGACCCCTGGGAACTTGCCGCGGAGTTCCATGGGCGCGTCGGATTCATATTCGCAGGTCACCGCATCGCCTTTGATGGACACTTTCATCGTTAAGCCGACATTCGACCCGCCGGCGGTGACGCCTTTGATTTCAACGATATTTTTGCATATCGTTTCCCATAACTTGCCATCTTTCTCGCCTTCGAAATTCCAGTATCCCACAAGGCCTTTTTCCAGATCGCCATCGGCGGGCTTGTCGGGCGCAATACCCGCCAGCGATTTGATTTCGCTTACGTTCAGCGCGCGGTCGTAAAGCCGGATCTCATCCATGGCGCCCCGATAGAGGTCGCCGAACAGCATGGGTCGCCCACCGGTAAATGTATCCCTGAATTTTATGTTTTTATCGACTTTCCCCCCTCCTACCGCCTTGCCGTTGATGAACGTACGCAACACGGACCCGTCGTAGGTCGCCGCCACATGCTGCCACTGGCCGGCGACGACTTTGATTTCTCCCGAGCTGTAATCGTGGGTTACGCCGTCGGCATCCGTCATTTCAAAGCAAAGGGCATCTGCTCCGCTCCCTTGACAAACCCGAAGGCTGTATAGATGGTCTTCCCCAAGAAAGTTCGGGCCCTTTGTGAATCCGTGGCTGAGTATGAATGCGCCTTCCCACATATTGCCGTCCAACATCTCAGGCTTGATCCAGGCGGAAATGCTCATGGCGCTCTTGAGATTGTATTTGGGGGAAGCGCCCATATCGATGGGATAACCATCGAGCTTCAAGCCTTTGCCGTTCTTTCCGTCGGTTAGCGCCTGTTCATCAAGCGTCGCCGTCATGGTTTTGATTTCGGCGCTTTTCCAGAACGCCCTGCCATTCTGGCCCTTCAGACCGAACTGCAACACGGCAAATTTCTTGAGAATATGATCACCGGTGCTGATCGTAATATTCCCCAGGGAATCCATTTTCGCCTGAAGAAAACTTTTTTGGAACTCCAGCCAGTTCGGAACATAGTTCGTGCCGCCAAATCCCGACGGTTGCGGAGCCGGCGAATCCGCCATGCCATCATTGCCCCATTGCAGAATAATCGCAATTGCCACGAACGCGCGTAACATGATCTTCATTCATAACCCTTTCTCTTAACGCGGACACAAGTGTTCGCTACAATAGGGTGATAACTGTTCCCTTATGGACAATCGCGAACTCTAGATTCAACAAGCCGTATCCGCCGTCGGAGGACGATGTTGCGATGAGGGTCGAAGACCCGCCGCTATCGAAGTCAAAGCCCAGATTGCTTCCGGCTAAATACTTTGCGTACGCCGCTTTGGCTTTGATCAGGTTGGATCCGGATGCTTCCATCTCGATCTTGACGCACTTGGTATGACCGCCATCCAGCGCCTGCGCCTGAAAACTGGCGGTAATTCCGTTGTTGGTAAAGAAATAGACGTGTGCGACAGGATCGGGATCGGAAATACTGCCTCCGCCAATTTTTGCGCTAACGCCGGAGACGCTGGAAAGTCTGTAGCCGCCGAGAATGGGTGTCATATGGGGAGGCATGTAGATTGGCCAATTCGTGCTATTCCACTCGAAGACATGGATCACGTTTATGCCATAGCCGTAAGCGGCATCGCTTGTCGCCACGGAACCAAGCGTGCCGCCCGTATCGAAATCGAATCCCACGGGATACGATGCCGAAGTCCCGTATTTGGCATAAATCGCCCGAGCGGTAATATCCGGTCCCGATTGCTCCATTTGAACCTTGACGCACTTGTTGTGGACTACATCCACTCTCTGCACTTGATAGGCGGCGACGCTTCCGTTGTTGGTGAAGTGGTATATCCCGCCTAATCCAGGGTAGGTGACGGAGCCGCCCTGCATGCGGCTGGCAATGAGCCCGGTGACGGAGGACAGAGCGGCATTGGTGGCGATCACCGTTGGGGTGGTCGTCAGATAGCCGTCATACTTGAACAGTTCCTCAGCGGCTGATGGCAGCCCCGATACCGCGGCAACCATTGCGACGACGAACGCGGCGACACAGGATCTAGTCTGTCTGTTCATTAGAATTCTACCTTTCTGTTTTACCGTTACACTCACATGCTCACTCACTCACTCACGCACTCACATGCCGCTGCTCCGCAACGACGGACGCTTGACCATTTCATTCGATGGCGGCGCGGGCCCGGTGGACTCGCGCACGATCAACTCCGCCGGCAGCCGCTCTTCGACACCGGTCGCGCGGCCCTTCCCTTCAATGGCGGCAATCAGGAGTTCGGCGGCGCGCTCGCCCATCCGATCAAACGGAAGCGCCACGGTGGTCAAAGCCGGATCCGCATAAAGCCCAGTATCGAGGCCGCCAAACCCGATGATGGAAACGTCTTCCGGCACGCGCAGCCCCGCCGCGCGAGCGATTCGCAGGACCCCCATGGCAATGACGTCTGTCGGGCAAATCACGGCGGTCGGACGATCGGTCAATCCAAACAGCTTTCTTCCGAGCTGGTTGCGCCCGCCCGCATCCTGCAGGTCGCTTTCGTCTTCGATCGCCCGCATCGGAAGGCCCGCATCTCGCAGCGAGTCCCGATACCCTTTTCCCCGCAAAACCCACGAGGTCGAATGGACGCCTTTCATGACCATGGTAATTCGGCGATGCCCCAGAACCACAAGATGCCGCACCGCCAGCGCCATGCCGGTCTCGTCGTCCGAAAACACTCGGATCCGTGGCGCGCGCCGGCGTCCAAGGTTGAGGAGCGTATGATCTATGGTGGCCAACGGCATGCCGTGTCGTGACAGGACGGCGTGAGCCTTCATCAAGGCCGCCTCGTCGAAAGCAACGGCAATCACGCCGGCAAGCCGCTGCTGGATGGCGGCGTCGATCATCGCCGCTTCGGTCTCAGAATCGCGCGTCTTCATCGCCTTGACCAGATATCCGCTTTGCTGCGCCACGTCCAGCACCCCGTCCTCCATCCGCGCCGTCCATTCGTTTCGTATGGAAGCGCCAACAAAACCGATCACCTTCGTGCGGCCCGTGGCTACCGCGCGCGCCAACTGGTTAGCCTGGTAGCCCAGTTCACGGGCGACGGCGAGCACGCGCTGGCGCGTTGCCGCGGCGATGCCAACGCTGTCGGCGCGACCGTTAAGAATGACGGACACCGTCGCGCGCGACACCCCGACCCGCTTCGCAATTCCCTCCATCGTGGGCATGCGCGTAATCTAACGCGGGTTAGATTGGGATTGCAAGCACAAAATGCGCGTCGCCGATTTTTCTTGATTGCCCGCGGGATCCGTGGGTGGATTAGCAGCCGAGGGGCATGAAGTCCGGCCGTCTCACCTGGAGGCGGTCGGCAATGACACTCAGTCGCACACTTCGTCCCACACTTTGTCGCTCACGCTTCGTCGAACTGCTTCGTCGTCTCCAGGAACGCTGGCTACGATTGTCCACCGCCGCGCATGTAAGGCGGGTTCCGGACCGCCAGGGGGGCGCGCCGTCCGATACGTCCGGCGCTTGTCTTTCGAAATGGCGTACCAGCCGGCGTCCATCCAGAAGGTGTCCACGGGAAGCCTGTTCTCCGGGATGCAGACGGAAATGCGTAAACTGCTGCCCCCTTGAGTCCGCAGCACGTCCCGTTCGTCGACCATTCGCGACCAAGGGCAAGCGTGACGCCCTCAACGCGGGCGTTTCCAGGCGCGCATCCAGTCTTTCGCTGTCTCCAAGTTTGGCACGCCTTCGATGCGCCAAGCGCATGCGCCTTGGAATTCGTTCTCGGTCATCTCGATCACAAACCGCCGTGTCCAACCGTTCGCCTTAATGAATAGCGCTTTGCTCTCGGATTGGAACCGATTGCGACGGAACCGATTGTCGGCCATGTAGCTCTGGCAATTGCTCATGGAAATCGTGCAGTCTTCCATCCCGGTCACACCGTTGCCATCGAACAGGTTGTCACGCGCGCCGTGCAACGCAAATGCGACGGCGCATCGCGCAATCCGGTTGCCGCTCACGCGCACACCCGTGCAGCCTTCGTCGAGATAGACTCCGCTCCCCGATCCGCCAACGTCCCGGATAACGTTGCCCTTCACCTCCGTGCCATACGATTCGCCCAGCAGGTAGATCGCTCCGCCGTCATGGAGAAGCCGCATCACGCGCTCGACCGTGTTCCCTTCGATTCGGTTCGCCTTGTGCGTGTTCGGCCCCGGCCCCCATGTCCAGCCCACGGAAATGCCCGTGTACGGCAAATCGTGAATGCGATTGCGCGCAACGCGGTTTCCCGAGCTCTGTCCGATCCACACGCCGATGCCGGAAGGGTAGATCTGGCCGCATTCGAAGATGTCGTTTCCGGCGACTACATTCTCACGCGTCGACTCGTCCGGCGCCTCTCCGCCAATGCGCACGCCTCCCGCCCCGGCCTTCGAAATGACATTGTCCTCGATCCGGTTCAACCGGCACCCTCGGTACAATCCCACCGCGTAGGTTCCAACGTTGACGATCCGATTGCCGAGCAGGCTGCATGACTCCGCGCGCTCGAAGGAAATGGCCGATCCGATCGCCACCGCCGATTGGTTGCCGCTGTCGCACTCGAACCAGTCGGTATGCGCAAACGTCATGCCGCTGAGCGTGATGTGGCGCACCGGTTTTCCTTTTCTACCCTGAAAGCGCACCAGCTCGTTCAATAAAGGAACAACGACTTCGGCCTTTGCCGCGCCCGCCTCATCGGCTGGATGCCACTGGATCTCGCCCTTGCCTGGGTCAAAACACCAGGAGCCCTTCTCCGCCAAGCCATCCGGCGTATTCTCCACCACATAGCGATCCGGAACCATCGGGGAATAAATGGGAGCGTCCAGAGTCAGTATCCCGTTCTTCTCGTCCACGTGCTGCACATGGCGGCGCCCCTCGTTCCAGACAAAGTACAGAAGCAATTCGGCATGATTGACCCTCCTGCCCTTGAGATCGTCGGGCGAATACATGACGCGCGCCCTGGTTTCACCCGCAAAGGCGCCCATGTGGAAATAACCTTCCCGTGGAATACGAGCCCGCTGAACCCGGTCGCCGTCAACAAAGAGTTGCC
>JAQULY010000391.1 GCA_028718445.1 Kiritimatiellia bacterium | reverse complement strand
TCTCAACCAGAGCTGTTGAACTACTGATCGAAAATATACGCGGAGGCGCTCGGAACACCCCGCCGACGCGCATGGCTTTACCGTGCGAGTTGGTGGCGCGGGCGTCGAGCGGATGATGAAGACGGGTGCACTATGACAACGAAAGAAAGAAACACAGGCAGGAACATGACCAAGAAACGTACGCGGTATGCAATATGCGGTCTCAGCACGCGCGGAATCTACCACTTCGTGCTGCCGCTGATCGGCAAGGCGGCGAACGGCGGCAACGACTTCAGCGATTGTGCCGAACTGGTGGGAATTCTTGACCTGGACAGCCGCCGAGTCGAGGTCTTCCTGGAGAAGGTGGGCGTCAAAATACCCTTCTATCAACCGCAGGAACTTGGGCGCATGCTCAAGGAGACCAAACCGGATGTGCTCATCGCCGTCGGCCCGGACGGCACGCATGCAGACCATGCCATCGCCGGACTGGAGGCGGGATGCGACGTGATCGTCGAGAAGCCCATGGCGATCAACTGCGACCAGGTCCGCGCGTTGCAGGCGGCCGAGAAGCGCAGCGGGCACCGCGTGCTGGTGGCGTTCAACTATCGCTACGTTCCCACGCACTTGCGGCTAAAACGCATGATTCAGGAAGGAAAACTCGGGCGCATCGTCAACGTGGAGTTCACTTACAACCTGGATACGTGGCACGGTTCAAGTTATTTTTACCGGTGGAATCGCGGGCGTGACGGCTTGTCAGGCGGTCTGAACATCCACAAGTGCTGTCATCATTTCGACCTGATCAACTGGTTCCTGGGGGACGCTCCCGCCGAGGTGTTCGCATTTGGCGGCCTGAACTACTACGGACCGAACGGCGCCCTGCGGCCGCGCGACGCCGACGGACGGCCGCTGTCGCCCGCCGAGGAGAAGCGCCGCTGCCCGGTCTTCCAGAAGCACTATGCCGATAGACTCGCGCCGGAAAGCAACGAGATCAACACCGGCTGGGACACCTTCCGGTTGCCGATGGACGCGCAGTATCCGCCCGACAAACGCCGGTATATCTACGACGACTCGATCGTGATCGAGGACACCTACAATGCCGTCGTGCGCTATGCGCGCGGCGCGACGATGTCATACTCCTGCAATTTCTGCACTCCCTGGGAAGGTTATGTGCTGGGCATCAACGGCACGGCCGGACGGGTCGAGATCTCACACCGCACGGATCCCGATCCGACCGGGAAGACCTCGCCAGTACCGGATATTGGACGGATCGTGTTCTATCCTCTGTTTGGCGGCAAGGAAGTGATCGAAGTTCCACCCGTGGCCGGCGGTCACGGCGGCGCCGATTCCAGAATTCAGAACGACCTGGTCAAGGGGCCGTCGCCTGAATCCAGGGAGTTAAAGCTAGTCGCCGGAAGCTTTGATGGTGCTCAGGCGGTCGCGATCGGCGAAGCCGTGGCGCGCTCGATCCGCACGCATCAGTCCGTTTCCATCACCGACCTGCTGGCCGGCCGCGCGTAAGTTCCGGCAATCCTGACAGAGCACGCTTTACGCTGCAACTGTCCAATTTGCGGGGAGTTAGCCGTTTCTCGGCTATCTCCCCCCTTATTCAGTCCATTTCGGTGGACGATTACGGGCGACGATTACGGTGGACGATTCGGATGTTTCCCCTCGTTCTCCGTAATCGTCGCCCGAAATGGACGGAAAAAGAAAAGCGAAAGCCGGGAGAAGGCTGAAGGTCAGAGGTCCGAGGTCAGATGGCGGATGGCGGACGGAGCGCGGGACACACATAAACGCCTACCCTTAACCGGATACCCTTAACCGGATCGTCTTACACGAAGGGACTGCCAAGAGCGTTATGAAAAACATGACGCGATAATCCGGTCGACGATTACGGTGGACGATTACGGGCGACGATTACGGTGGACGATTCGGATGTTTCCCCTCGTTCTCCGTAATCGTCGTCCGAAATGGACGGAAAAAGAAAGGCGAAAGCCAAGAGAAGGCTGAAGGTCAGAGGTCCGAGGTCGGATGGCGGACGGAGCGCGGGACACGGTCTTAAACGCCACTCTTGGTCGGATACGCTCTTAACCGACCCGCTTCAAAGAGCGGCAGCCGGAAATTCGTGCAAGAAGGAACCAGGGCATCCGGTTAAGGGTGGCGACGAAGTGTAAGATCAAATCGTCGCGTAAGTGCCATTTCTTCGTAACGCAACTGCCTTTTCTAGGTTCACAGTTTTTCGAAACATTCTTGACAGTGCCGGTGCGCACGGACTATAGGCGGCGCCCCTCGTCCAGCATCGTCAGATAGTTCCTCAGCGGAATGTAGTTGGCCACCGTGTTGCCGGAGCCCAGGCAGAATCCGCCGCCGGGCTGGCACACGGCGGTCACCTCCCGCACGCGCTTGCGAATCTGCGCTGCGGTGCCGCGTGTCAGCAAGTCCACGTCAATGCCGCCCAGCAGACTCAGACGTTCGCCGTAGGCCCGCTTGGCATCCGTGATCTTCTCGATGTTGTCTTCCCAGGAGTGCAGGGCGTCCAGCTTCACGTCCTCGATCAGATCCTCGACGATGTCCGTTCGTTTGCCGCAGGCGTGCAACAGGTACACGTTGCCGGCATCGTGAGTAATCCGCGCCAGCGCGCGGTGTCCGCTGAGCACGAAGTGGCGCATGTCGTCGGGGCTGATCATGAGGCCCGTGCGGAACCCCATGTCGTCGCTGCCCCAGAACAGCCTGACGCGTTTGAACTGCATGGCCGTGCGGCAGGCCTTGATTTCGAGCGCCAGTACCCGGTCGGCAATGGCCTGAACCAGCTTACGGTCGTCGTGCAGGGCGAAGCACAGCGTCTCGTACCCCATCAGCCAGCAGAGGTACTCGCAGAAATGGCCGCCGTGAACCACCACGCCCATGTCTTCCGGCAGGTTCTTCTCGTACCACTCCAGCGCGCGGGTATCGAAGACGATGGTGTCGGGATCGGGCCAGGGATAGCGCTCGAAGTCGTCCCACGTGGCGATCATGCCGCGATGCTCATTGATCCAGGAACGCGCCTCGCGCGCCTGCGCACCTGCCGTGGTGTCGTCCGCTTGCGCGCCGTTGCCGGTCGGCAGCGCCAACAAACTCGTGCGCACCGTTTCGTATCCCAGGAAACGCTGCATGGCGATATGTTGACGGTATTCGTAGTCCGGCGCGGAGGCGTCCAGACCGGCGGTGACGCCGAAGCGCCGGTCCACGGCACGGAATATCTCGGTATCGTAGAACAGTTCCATGTAGTAGACGCGCGATGGCGTGCCCTGCCGCCGGAGGTTCCGCAACAAACCCTCGATGTCAATCTTGTGCGTCTGCTCGAATGCCGTAAATGTGCGCATGGCAAGTCCTCTGCATGTATCCGTGACGGCCACATGGGCCGTGTCCAATGAGCTAATAATACCCCTAAAATGTGGTTGCCGTCTTTGCGGCCGTCGCGCAATATGTATCCCTAACGCTTATGAGCGCCTATACCCCCAGCGCCCGCGGCGGGGCGGAGAAGATTCCCGGTTTCCGGCCGGCGGACGTGCCGGACGCGGCCGGCGCGATGCGCCTGCTACGCCTGGCGCCCTTCGTGCGTCAAAGCGGCAATGACCGGCGTGCGCCGTGGTTCCTTGGTGAGCGCCGTTTACTGGATTACCTGGCGGTGTTCATCGCTTCGGGACAGGGACACTTCAGCGTGGGCGCGGAGGACTTCGAAGTGGGCCCGGGCGACCTGGTATGGATTCCGCCCGACACACCCCACAGCATGCGCGGCTACCCGCCCGTCATGCATTGCCTGTACGTCCATTTCGACCTGCTCTACGACCCGGCGCGCAGCCATTGGGACGCGTACATTCCGTCGGGCACGCTGGATTTGAGTCCCTTCCGCAGGTTAATGCATCCGCCGGTGGACGATCCGGCGATCGCCGCCTGGCGCGGCCTGCTGAGAGTGTCGAATCCCGGCGCGATCGAGACACGCCTGCGGGACATCTGTTTCGAGCATCGGCGTTCGCCATCGGGATCGGCGTTGCTGCTCTCGGGCATGCTGCTGGGTTTGTTGTCGGACATTCTGCGGGGAGTCGAGTCGCTGGGCGCGCTGACGTCCGCGCACCTGAGCGATCTGAGGACCGCCGAGGCCGCCATTCAGAGTCACTTGACAGGCGATCTCGACGTTTTTCCGCTGGCGCAGGCGGCGCGTCTGAGTTGCTCTCATTTCAGGCGGTTGTTTCGCGAGCGCTTCGGCGAGAGCCCGCGCGCGATGCACCGGCGCGCCCGCATCCGCCGCGCCTGCGAGTTGCTGGTCTACTCGAACCTGAACGTGTCGGAGATCGCGGCGGCGCTGGGGTACAGCACGGTGCACAACTTCTCGCGCGCCTTCAGCCAGATTGCCGGCGCGCCGCCCTCGCGCTACCGGCGCGGTGGTTCGGCTTGACCTGGCAATCGGTAATGGGGCAATGAGATAGGGGCGCGAGCGGGGTGCATGTGAATCTGAGCGAACTGAACCTGGGGCCGGCTGCGCTGGACAGCTTGTCGGGATTATTGATCAAGAGTGTCGGCGCTGCCCGTCAGCGTCCCGGCGGCGGCTCCTGAACCGGACTAAGTACCCGTGTCCCGCCGCCGGGGGCAAGCGCGGCGCGGATCGGGGTTACCGGAAAACGGCGCGTCAGCATGGGCTGGATGCAAGGAAGCGGGGGCGGCGCCAACCTCGCGGTTGCGCCGCCCCCGGTGACGCCGCAGCCGGCCCATGATCACGCGCCGGCTTTCCGGCCCGGTCCGCGACGCTTCCGTGCTACGCTTCAATGTCCCCATAGCACGCTCAACAAAGATATCGCTCCAGGCCACATGCACCTCACTCGCGCCCCTATCTCACAGACCCATTACCGGCAATCGTTTCTTTTCGGTTGCCTGGCGCAAGCTGCTTGAGCTATACTGCGCCCCTTTTCCACCAAGGAGGGGCTAGTTCGGCCCTGGCATGCGACGTTCGATCCTATGCATGGGAATGCTTCTTCTGGCCGGCAGCGGACTGCGTGGCGCGGAGGTCGTTTCCATGGGCGCGCTGACCAACGCGCTGCCCGCGCGCGAGGTGGAGATTCTCTTGCGTGTCGGCAGCGAATACGGCCTCCGTGGCGAGACGCTCAAGCTGCTCCTGGCCATCCGCAAGGTGGAGAACGGCGGACCGGGTATGGAGATGGGGGTTGCGTCCGATTATCCTCGCCACCGTTCCCATCGTCATGCCGGCGATCTTGACAAGAGCCTGCGTCTGCAGGCACAGTGGGCAGCCGGCACGATCGTGAGGCACTACAAGGGCGATCTGGAAACGTTCGCGAAACGCTACTGTCCGCCCAAGTGGAACCACTGGTGCCGACTCGTCAGGTGCTGGATGAAGAAATCATAGCCGGCGATGCCTCACGGGACCGAAGCATGAAAGTCACACATGACCACTTGTCCCTTCTGTGGGGCGGACCTGAAGACGGTGTTCCGCTCCATGGCTGCCCGCGGCGGTAGAGCTGCCCGCGGCACCGTTAAACGCACGCGTACACCCTCCGAATACAAGGCCATGCAGCGGAAGTCAGTCGAGGCGCGCAAACGCCGGGCGCTGGCAGTCAACACGCCCTGCCGGCAAGGAGCCTGAGGAAGGCGGCATGTCAGCTCTGTCGAACGCCATATATGTCCGTCGCGAGTTGCTGGCGATGCTGATCGTCCGCAATCT
>JAQULY010000390.1 GCA_028718445.1 Kiritimatiellia bacterium | reverse complement strand
ATGCAGGAGCACGACTCGGGAGACGCCATCCGCCAGGGAAACGCGCGCCATGATGGGAGTGGGTGGGCGCGGCGGTTGTGAGATGATCCAGGTCAACTCCCGTCGGCTCACCTCGTTTTCCTGCCGATACGTGACCAGCAGAAATTGTCCTTGGGGCTGGCCTGGACCAACATAGGTCACCAGCGCATCTGGCGGGCGGCCGACACGGTCCAATCCGAAGGGCGGTCGCCACGGATGTCCCGGCACGATCTCCAGTTTCACGGGGAGAACTGGCGGGACCTCGCCGGCCGACAGGGCGGACACGATCATCAGTCCTGCCAGTGAGGCAACCGCGATAGTTCCATGGCAGAGACCTCTGAACGGCGTCACACGTGGCGATGTCATGGAGTCATCTTCCTCATCGCAACCCCGCGAGGCTGTTCGGGCGGGCGCAGTCCGCCCCCTTGTCCAGCCAACGTCGTCCGATCCGCCAAGGTGTCGTAGATATAGGAGATGCCGCGTCGGCCGTCCGGGTCACCCGCGCCGGTGAACCAGACCTGAAGGGCGAAGTCGTCCGTCAGCCGGCAGCACTTGAGCACCAGTCGCTGCGGCTGCCCGTTCAGTTCGGCGTGCAGTCCTCCTTCATCCTCGTGAGCCGCCCATTGTCGCATGCCCTCCATGCGGCCCACCAGCACGCCGTCCAACCAGATCTGGCAGGGCCCGCTGCGTCCGACAAAAACCCGCGACTTAACCGGCGGCCCCATGTGCCGAATCGTCCTGGTCAGGTAGTAACAGGCCTGCCCATTGAATCCGCCCAAATCGCCAGCCCGGATGAGGTCTTCGCCGCGCTCCAGCGCGAACGGCTGTTCGTCGGGAAGATCCTCGCGCAGCAGGCGCGCTTCATCCAAATAGGGATGGCCCAACTGGACGTATTGATTGTAGTGATCGCCCGCGCGGCCGACAGCAAACGGCGGGCACGTCCGCTCTGGATTGCAGTACGGGCACTCGGCCTCGCGCGAACGATCCCACATGTCCCAATAAGGTCCATAGACCAGCCACTGCCGCGCGCCGCCCAGTCCGAAGTCGCGCCGGATCATGGGCGCTGACTTGGGGTGCCATACGACTTCGAACCGATTGACGTCCGCCAGCCAGTCCCCGGCTTGATCACGCTTAAGCGCAAATGACACTTCGCGCCGCTCTCCGGCTGCCACGGTGAGAGTGGAACTGCGCGGCTCCACGGACACCCCGGGCGGGCATTCCACTTCCACACGCCCCGGTAGCGCGGCGGAAGTCGGGTTAACGACTGCGACGACACAGTGCGTGACATCGCGCGACCAGAGCACGGGCGCCCCGTCATATTTCACTTCCAACCGCAAACCGTCGGCCGGCGGCGACCGCACGACCACTTGTGGCGCGCCCATCAGCCGGATCGCGGAATTGCGCGTCAGCGCCATTTCCACGCCGATGAGGCAAGTCTCGTCCGCCAGATCGGACAACGACGCCTGCTGGTGCCGAACCTTGATGCCGCAGACCAGACGGTCACCCATGCGCGCGAGCCAGTCGGCGGGCAGCGCCGCCGATCCGCCACTGGCGCCCAGCAAGGCGCCAGCCGTCGCCGCCGTACAGTCGGCATCCCAACCCGAATTGGCGCATACCAGCATCGTCTGCTTGAAATCCCCGCGACCCAGGAATAGCGCCATGAGCGTCAACGCGTGGTTGGTCATCGCCTTGGAGGCATCGCGATCGCCATAGCGCCGTATGAGCAGACGCCACACCCGCCGGTAATCCGGCTCGCGACGGCACAGGTCCCGCACCCACGCAATGGCGGCGACCGCCGCGCTGTCGGCTGGCACGACGCTGCTTCCGGCAGCCAGTGCTTCCTCCAAGCCGGCGCCGCTGACCGCGACGGCGGCAGCCGCGGCATAGAACTGCTCCAGTTCCACGGAGACGCCCCCGTGATCCAATTCACCGTCCATCGCGGCCATTTGCGCCGCTAACCGCGGATTGCCGGGAGCGACGAAGCCCCAGATCTCGGCGCGGATGGGACAGCCCTCCGACTCGCGGAAGAATCCGTTGTTCCAGGTACCGGACAGCGGCGGCGCGATGCCACGCTGAACATTGTGGAGAAAGACGCCGTATTCGCAGAAGTTGTAGCCGCAGCGATCGCGCCAGACCGCCGCCAGGTCGTCGTGCGTTAGAGACAGGCCGCGTTCCTGAAGCGCCTCGAGCCACAGCACTTGGAGATCGAGGTCGTCGTTCGGCGGGACCTTTTCCGGCCAGAGATGTTCCAGCGGGACGTTGAGCAAGGTTTTCAGATTCTCATGCGAGGCGCCCACGGCGCCGCCCAGGCACTTGCCTTGCCAACCGGCCAGAACACGTTCGCGATACGCCTTGTAGGCGAGTTTTGCGCGCATAGTTTTTGCTCGTCCTTCACGTGGGCGGAACGCCGCTCACTTCACATCGGCAATGCTCTCTGGTTGGGTGCAGGCCGCGCCCTTGTCCAACCAACGCCGACCGGTACGACGCACATCATCCACGTTGGCTGCCGATCCGAGCAACACGCCAAACACGCGGCGTTCGGTCCAACGGTTGAGCTCCATGTCCTTGCAGTAGTCGGAGTAGTCCGGCCAGAAAGTCTTGATCCGCTTGCCCTCGGGCACGAAGAAATGGCCGATCGAGCCGAAGCTGTAGGAATATTCGGAGCCAGGTTTCCAATGGGATGTTTGCGAGTTCAGCCATCCGATCGGCCAGTGATCCCAGCGACCAGCTCCCCAGCCGCACCCGCCCTCGGCGCCCGGCGTGCAATGGTCGACGAGCTGGTTTCTCTCCGGAGGGAATCCGCTAGCCTTCCCGATGACGGCAAACAGCATCCGTTCCCGGAACGGCATGACCAGCGCACAGCCGTCGGAATGCGAGATGGCTTCCAAGAGAGAGTCGTCACCGCGCCGCCTGACCTTACCTTCCTCACTCCAATGAAGGTCGTAACGCTTGTCCGAATAGAGATCGAGCACCGTGTGGACGAGGAAATCACCCGCCTTCTCATCGGGCACGAACATGTCCTTGAGCGTCGCGCCCACTGGCGCGATGCCGAACAGCTCGACGGGCTGGGTGCTGTAGCCGATGACCTGGTCCGGCATCAGGCTCTGGTAACTCATCCTGCGCAGGATCAAGCCGTTGGGATAAGCGAAGTAGTCTTCGGTGCCGCGTAGACGAGGGTTGGCGTCGTCGTTCATGTTGACGCAAAAGTAGGTCCAGCGCACCCAGACGCGCCGCGGACCGCTTTCCACAATGTCCACGAAACTGTTCCGCTCCTTTCGCCCGGGATTGTTGAACAACTCGGCGTCCCCTAGATTGCCCTCGAAGAACTGGTTACACATGGCCGATCCGTCCGGCAGTTCCAGAAACGGGCAGTAGCTTGCCTCGTGACTGAACACGAACCTGTGGGTATGGTCCCTCCAGAAGACGACCACCGCTTTCTTCGCGTTCATGTCGGCATGGGGCGGACTCGGGGTCAACGCGCCGCGGTAGTGACCGGGAGCATAGTCGTTGACCTCCACCACCGAAACCCCCTTCGTGATCCGTTTGGCCAAGTCGTCCATGCTCACAGGCGCCTCCTTTTTGTAAACCGGTTCAGGCCCGTCCGCGCCGCCGGCTGTGACTGACGTCACTACAACACCCGCGCAGACCCAGACCACCCCCATCAACCATACGAGCTGCATTTTGTTTGTCGTCATAATTCTCAGGCACTGTAGATCCGCTTTTCCTGTAACTCATGACACTACGGGTTCAGGAGATTGACAACGTCCGAAGCGCGGCTTTCCGGACTGATTGCCAATTTCTCCACTTTGCCGCCGCGGTAGATGCACTCGATGGTTGTATTCTGCGGGGCGTGGAGCTTGAAGGACACGTCCCAGTCTCTTGGCCAGGCGGGGAAGAGGTAGATTTTGCCGTCATCGGCCTGGAGCAGCGCCGCCTGCAACCCGACGGACGCCACGCCGCCGTGGTCCATGTCCGGAATCCAGTCATTCTGACCTTTCCAGTATGAGGGGAAACGCGTGCCCTGGGGGCATAGCAGGCCTGCATAATCGGGCGTCAAGTCACTCAATCCCAGCAACGCGGCCTGGACCCCGTCCTGTCGCCAGCAGCCCCATCCTTTGACGCGGCGGCGCTCGAATGTCTCGCGCCCAATTTCCAGATCCGGCTTGCCCACGCCAAACAAACGATACGGAAACACGGCGTACAGCTCCGGATTCTCGGAGTTGCGGCATTCGCTGAAACTCTCCGCGGGGAGCAGAAACGTCTTGCCGTTTTCCACGCCTTTCGGCACCGCCGGCAATTCCCCCTGCAACCGCATCCAGGCGGCCCGTTGCTCCGCCGTCGTCAAATCCTGTGGCAGAGCAAGCAGGCGCGGCAACACGAATGTCAACCCGGCGATCTCCGGCAGCGGATTGACAGCAATATGCCAGGTCTCCAGAGATTGGGCCGGGTCGAAATGCAGTCTTCCGGCGGCATCGCGCGGATAGTGTTTGTCGTAGAACGTGACAATCCCGTCAGCGAACGGCACCAACGTCTCGGCGGCAAACGCCTTGTCGTCCGTGTGCGCATAGGCGTCCAACATCATGGCCGACAATTCCAGCCCGCCTTGCCAGTAACGGCGAATAAACCCGCCGACACTGTCAAGACGGTTGCTGGTGTCGGTGGCTTGGCCATAGCTGTAGGTTCCGAAAAAGGTGATCGTCTCCGGAAAGAATGCGCCCGCGTGCTTGAAAAACACCTGCGTCCGCTCGTTGGCCAGCGGCAGGGCTCGACGATACATGTCAAAAAACGGGCGCATCAGATCGTAGTCGCCTGCGGCCAGCATCGGCCAGTAGATGAGCCGCGTGTTTTGAAAATAGTACGGGCCGCCCCAGGCGCGACTGTCCGCGTGCGACGGCTCCGTTTGGTTGAAGATGCTCAGGCAATCGTAGGTGAAAATCGATCCGTTGAACTTGATCGGATACGCCCCGCGCCCGGCGCAGGCGGACATGAACCGATGGAGGGTGTAACCCTGGCTCTCCAGGAACAGCGTGTCGTTCTTCTGCGTATCCTCGGAACCTGCCCGGATCCAGCTCCGGTTCCAGAACTCGTTCCACCAAGCCTGGTGCGCCTTGCGCGCCCGTCTCCCATCGGATGCCTGGATCCCCGCGGCCACGCGGTTGATTGCATCGAGCCAGGTTTGCGGCTGTGGCGCCTTCTCGGTCTGCACCACAATGGCCACTGACTGCCGCTTCGCCGGACGTTCCGACTGCAAGGCGTTCTCCCCGCCACGGCGCATGTTCTTGCCCGTGATCAGCCCGCCAAAGGTCCGGTACAACAACGGATCGCTGGCGGGAACCGCCAGCTTCTCCAGCCCTTGCGATGTAAGCGTTTTTTCCCAGATCGAGGTCTCGTTGCGCTGATACCACGTCACCTGCCGATCCTCTCCCGGCACAATCACCTGACCATCGCGCCACGTCTCGAGCGCCACTTTCATCTCGAATTCGCGCTCGCCCGTTGCCTCCAAACGGATCACCGGATGATTGGCGTCCACCCACAGGCGCAGCAAGACCTGCTCGCCGGCATCACCGGCCGCCATCTCGATTTCGCCCTGGCGCAGCTTCAGCACCTGCCGAAACGGGCGGGACTGGCTGGCTGCACTGCGGCGGAACGGGTCCGGGGTAAACGTCACGCGGATGCGGC
>JAQULY010000389.1 GCA_028718445.1 Kiritimatiellia bacterium | reverse complement strand
AGAACGAACTGATCAAGCAGCACCAGCCGCGCTACAACATTCTCTTGCGCGACGACAAACGCTTCCTGGCGATCCGCGGCGATCCGCGCGAACCGTGTCCGCGTTTCACGCTCTGCCGTCTGATCCGCGACGACGGGGCGCAGTATTTCGGACCGTTTCCCGCCGGCGGACAGACCAGGCTGGTGCTGGACGGCATCGAGCGCCACTACGGGCTGCGACGCTGCACACCGCTGCGTCCCGACGGCGAGAACTACCGCCATTGCCACGACGATGTGATCCGCTTTTGCGCCGCGCCCTGCATCGGGCGCATCTCGGCGGCGGACTACCATGCCCGTTTCGCGGAGGCCTGCGCCTGCCTGCGCGGCGAACGTCCGCGGGTGCTCGAGGATTGGCGCGAACGCATGCGGCAGGCTGCCGAGCGTCGGGACTTCGAGCAGGCGGCTCGTTGGCGCGACGCCTGGCTGGGGCTGCGCGACATGGTCAAGCGGCGCGGACGCGTTCCCGCCGCCACACCCGCCATGCACCGCGCGGATGCGGCTCAGGGCCTCAAGCAGTTGCAGGAGGCGTTGGACCTGGCGCGGCCGCCAGCGCTGATCGAGTGTTTCGATATCTCGAATCTCGCTGGCACCCTCGCGGTGGCTAGTCTGGTCGCCGCGGCGGACGGACTGCCTGACCGGCGGCGCTACCGGCATTTCCGCATTCGCGACGTCGCCGGGCCGGACGATCCGCGCATGATGGCCGAGGCCGTCAGGCGCCGCTATGGACGTCTGGTAGCGGAAAGCCGTCAGGCGCCCGACCTGTTGCTGGTGGATGGCGGCGTCACGCAGGTGCGCGCCGCCCGGGCGGAACTGCAGGCGCTGGAGTTGACGGCGGTGCCGGTGGTTGGGCTGGCCAAGCAGTATGAAGAACTGGTGCCTGACCACGGCGGCGGCACACTGCATCTGCCGCGCGGTTCGGATGCCATGAAGGTGGTGATGCGTCTGCGCGATGAAGCGCACCGCTTCGCCATCGCTTACCATCGGCGTCTGCGGCAGCGGCGCATACGCGAGTCGGCGCTGGACGACATCCCTGGCGTCGGTCCGCGGCGCAAGGCGCAACTGCTGCGTGTCTTCGGTTCCGTTTACCGTCTCGCCCGCGCCGGCAGCGCGGCCATCGCCGCGCAACCCGGCATTGGTCCGGAGCTGGCGGAGGCGATCAGCCGCGCGCTGGGAGCGCCGGAACCGAAGCCGGAGGAATGACGCGCATGTTCGACGCGCACGCACACTTGCAGGATGAGCGTCTCGTCTGTTGCCGCCAAGCTGTCCTGACGGCGGCCGCGGCCGCGGGCGTCGAGGCGGTCTGCTGTTGCGGCAGCATGCCGGGCGACTGGGATGCCGTGGCGCGGCTAGCCGTGGAATGCGTTCAACCGCGTCTTACGCCGGCCTTTGGCGTGCACCCGTGGTATGTCGGCAAGCTGCCGCCAGACTGGTTGGATCGGCTCGACGCGTGCCTCGCCGCCGATCCTTCCGCGGCGGTGGGCGAGATCGGTCTGGATGGCGTGCGCGGTGCGTCGCAGCGAGACCTGCAACGCGCTGTCCTGACGGCGCAGCTTGAACTGGCGGCCAGGCGTGGCCGCTGTGTGGTGTTGCATGGGGCGAGGGCCTGGGGCGAGTTATGCGGCGTGCTGGCGCCATACGCGTCGCGGCTGCCGGGTTTCATCGCGCACTCGTTTGGGGGTTCGCTGGAGATCATGCGCGACTTGGTGAAGTGGGGCGGCTGCATTTCCTTTTCCGGCACGGTCTGCAATCCTGAAGCGACGCGTGTCCGCGCCGCCGCCGTCCAGGCGCCTTCCGATCGCCTGCTGGTCGAAACGGATGCGCCCGATCTGCTGCCGCCCGGCGGTGTGCCGGCCGGTTCCGATGCCGCCGGCCGACTTAACCAGCCTGCCAACCTCGTTGGCGTGGTCGCTTCCCTGGCTGCCCTGCGTGGCGTGCCGGCCGCCGATATCGCGGCGCTCACATCCCGCAATGCCGGCATGGTTCTGGGCCTCACCCGGTAGCACCCGGAAAAAGCCGGAAAAAACGAAGCCGTTCTAGCTCAGGTCTTTGCTCAGGTTTTTGCTTACCATTCCGCGGGCGCAACTGGTATATTAGAAGCTTGTTCCATTTCACCCGCTTGGAGTCTTAGATGGTCATCTATCTCAATGGTAAACTAGTGCCCGAGAAGGACGCGGTCGTTTCGGTTTTCGACCACGGTCTGCTATACGGCGACGGCGTCTTCGAGGGTATCCGCAGCTATCACGGCCGCGTTTTCCTCTTAAACGAGCACATCGAGCGGCTTTACCGTTCGGCGCGCGCGGTGGCACTCGACATTCCCATGCGCCCTGAAGCGATGGCCCAGGCAGTGATCGAGACCTGCCGCGCCAACGACTGCCGCAATGGTTATATCCGGCTGGTGGTCACGCGCGGCGTGGGCAATCTGGGCCTGAACCCATACAACTGCGCGAAACCGCAGGTGATCATCATCGCCTCCACCATCCAGTTGTACCCGCCGGAGTTCTATGCCCAGGGGCTGAAGATCGTCACGGTCGCGACCGTGCGCAACCATCCGGAGTCGGTCAATCCCAACATCAAGAGCCTGAACTACCTGAACAACATCCTGGCCAAGATCGAGGCGATCAATGCCGGCGTGCAGGAGGCCCTGATGCTGAACCACACCGGTTATGTGGCCGAGGCCACGGGCGACAACGTCTTCGCGATCAACGGGCATCTGCTGACGACGCCGCCGTCGTCGAGCGGTTGCCTGCCGGGCATCACGCGCGACGCGGTGATGAAGCTGGCGGCCGAGAACGGCTTCGAGGTGCGCGAGTCGGTGATGACGCGTTACGACTTCTACACGGCTGACGAGGTCTTCCTAACCGGTACCGCGGCCGAGATCGTGCCGGTGGTCGAGATTGACCGTCGCCGCATCGGCGCGGGCGTTCCCGGCGCGGGCACGAAACGCCTTATCGCGCTGCTGCACGAATACACGCAGTTGCCGGAGAGCGGCGTGGCGATCGCCGGCTGAGCGCCCGCCTGTGCCGTTGACCATGGAGGACGCGTCATGAAGTGCGAGCTGTGCCATCAGGCTGATGCCGAGGTTGCCATCAAGCAGGCCGCCGATGGACAGGTGCGCGAACTGTTTGTCTGCCAGGCTTGCGCCCGGCAGGCGCATGGACAGAGCCCCGAGAACCTGCTGGTCGAACTGCTGTTTGGCGCGGCATTCAACTCTGGCGCGGCGGAGCCGACGGAGAGCCGCTGTCCGGTCTGCGGCTTCTCGCGCAAGGAGTACCGCAAGCGCTCGCGTCTCGGTTGCGCCGCCTGTTACGAGCATTTTGCCCGGGAACTGGCGCCAGTGCTGCGCGACATGCACCGCGGCAGCCAGCATGCCGGCAAGGTGCCGCACCGCGAGCATGCGGCCGTCGAGACCGAGCGCATCGAAAACGACCTGCGCCAGGCCGTCGAGACGCAACGGTTCGAGGAGGCCGCGCGGCTGCGCGACCGTTTGCGCGCGCTGCGCGCGGCGGCGCCGGCGAAGGAGACTGGAGGCGACGCGCGTGCGCAGTCCTGAGACCATCGAGAGGGCGGCGCGGCCCGCGCCCTCCGCCTGCGGCGCGGTGGCCCTGTGCTGCCGCGTGCGCCTGGCGCGCAATCTGCGCGGCGAGCGCTTCCCGGACTGGAGCGACGAAGAGGGCCGGCGGCGCGTCTTCGATCGCGTGGCCAAGGCCGTGGCCGACGGCGGCGGAATGCGCCAGCCGGAAGTGTTGAAGGTGGAAGATCTGGATGCGCTGACGTTGCAGCAGCTTAACGAGCGCCGTCTGATCAGCGGCGACCTGATGGATCGCGGCGCCGGCGCCGGCCTGGTGACGGATTTTGACGGACGCCTCTCGGTCATGATCAACGAGGAGGACCACCTGCGCATCCAGACAATCCAGCCGGGCATGGACCTGTGGGGCGCCTGGGCGGAGGCCGACGCGCTCGACACGCGGCTGGAGGAGTCGCTGGACTACGCTTTCTCAAGCAAGCTGGGCTACCTGACCGCCTGCCCAAGCAACGTCGGCACCGGCCTGCGCGCCAGCGTCATGGTGCACCTGCTCGGATTGCGCCTGACCGAGGACCTCGATGCCGTGCTGCGCGCGCTCGATCGCCTGCGCCTGATGGTGCGAGGCGTAGGCGGCGAGGGTTCGGATGCCGCCGGCCATATGTTCCAGATCTCCAATCAGGGCACTCTGGGACAGACTGAGAACGACGTGATCGCCGGGCTGTTGCGGCAGGTCAACGCCGTTGTTGACCAGGAGCGTTTCGCGCGGCTGAGGCTGCTGCGCGACAATCCCAGCCTGATCGAGGACTGCGTGGCGCGCGCCCTGGCCCTGCTGCAGAACGCCCGCATGGCGCAGGCCGACGAGTCGCTCGACTACCTCTCGGCGTTGCGTCTGGGCGTGGAGGTCAGGATGCTGCGGCACCTCGACATCGAGCGCATCGAGCGACTGATGCTGTCCGTGCAACCCGGTCACATGCAGCTCCTGATGGGCGCCGAAAGCGAACCCGAACAACGCGACATCTATCGCGCCGACTGGCTGCGCGAGCAGCTCGCGGACGTCAGCTTCAAGCCTTAACTCAACCTGAGGGATTCCCGGTACATGAGCAACATGCAGAAATTCACGCCGAGAGCTCAGGAAGCCATCCGCCTGGCGGGCAAGGAAGCCGAGCGTTTCAACCATCCCTACATCGGCACCGAGCACGTGCTGCTGGGACTGCTCGCGCTGGGTGAGGGCGTGGCCGTGGAAGTCATCGAGGGCATGGGCGTTTCGCTGGAGGATATCCGACTGGCGATCGAGAAGGCCGTCGGCCACGGTGAGGGTCAGACGCAGGTGGCCGGCGCGCGCGCCTACACGCCGCGCACCAAGAAGGTTTTTCAACTGGCGCTGGCCGAGGCGCAGGCCATGCAGCAGGAGCAGGTGGGCACCGAACACCTGCTGTTGGCGCTGCTGCGCGAGGCTGAAGGCGTCGCGGCCCAGGTGCTGGCCGGCTTCAACATAGGATTGGAGGAGGCGCAGGAAGCGATCCGCAAGTATCTCGAGGCCAACTTCGGCGAGGACGACGAGCAGCCGGGCGAAGCCGACGCCAAGCCGGCGGGGGGTGCCCCGGCGGCCGGATCGGCCCACGCCGGGACAGCCGGTACCGCCGCGGGCAAGGCGACCGCCAAGGCCGTCAAGACGCCGGCGCTCAATGCCTTCGGCCGTGACCTGGTGGAACTGGCGCGCCGCAACGAGCTCGATCCCGTGATCGGACGCAAGCCGGAACTGGAACGCGTCATTCAGATTCTCTGCCGCCGCACCAAGAACAATGCCGCGCTGCTGGGCGAAGCGGGCGTCGGCAAAACCGCCGTGGTCGAGGGCCTGGCGCAGGCCATCGCCGCGGGCGACGTGCCGGAACGGCTGCGCAACCGCCGCGTGGTTGCGCTCGACATGGCGCTGCTGGTGGCCGGCACCAAGTATCGCGGACAGTTCGAGGAGCGCATCAAGGCCGTCATGGAGGAGGTCCGCCGCACCGGCAATGTGATCCTCTTCCTGGACGAACTGCACACGATCGTGGGCGCAGGCAGCGCCGAAGGCACGATGGACGCGGCCAACATCATCAAGCCCGCCCTGGCCCGCGGCGAACTGCAGTGCATCGGCGCC
>JAQULY010000388.1 GCA_028718445.1 Kiritimatiellia bacterium | reverse complement strand
CCCCCAACTTGGTCAGGCCGCCCACGCCGGTGACACTTCCCGAGAAGGTGGCACTGTTGCCATCGCCCAGGGTAAGCGTCCCACTGCCAACCACCAGCGCGCCGCCGCCGCCTCCGTTGTCTGCCAGGGACGTAACCCTCTGATTGGCATACCGGCTCAAGTCCAGTGTCGCGCCCGAAGCCACTTGCACGGCCGAATTGGTGGGAAGCAAGTCGGCGGCGCTGGAAGCGTACGCGCCGGTGCCGAACCACTTGTTGTTCAGATAAGCCTCGACCGTCGCACGGTCGGTGTCGCTCAGGGCGCTGTTGTAGATCAGCACCTCCGACATGGTGCCGTTCAGCCGGATATCCGTGCGGCCATAGCCGATGCGAAGGTCGGGCATGAATCTCCACTCGGCCGGGCCCGCGGTCCAAGGCAGATCGACGAAAGCGCCATCCACCCAGATCCGGTATACGTAAGGGCTGCCCGTAGACGACGTGACCAAGCGGAACATGTGGGTTCCGTTCGTCGGCGTGGTGAGGGTGGGCCATCGGGCGCTTCGGAAGAGCGCCCAGTATCCATATCCTCCCCCTGCCCACCGCCAGTACTGAGAGGAGTTTCCATCCGTGCAAAGCACATCGTAGTCCGTGTCGTTGTTGGGCGTCCACACGACGAACAGGCTGGCGTTGCTGTTGGCGAAATTGGCGGCCGTCAGAATGCCGGCGTTGGTCAAGCCCTGCAGCGTCCCATCGAACCGGATCGCCGGTCGGCCGTTAACGGCGCCGGTGACGAACACCGGTCGAGCCGATCCGGAAGCCGTGGCACTGCCGGTGTACGACCCCTTGCTGGCCCAGGCGCTGACCAGATTGCCGCCGTCCTTCGTGATGGTCGAGGCATCCGCCGCGTCGAACCACGCCAGGAGGTTGTTGGTGACTGGTGTCGTCGGCCCCGCCACGGCCAGGACGCCCGCGCCGACCACCGTCGTGCCGCTGTAGCTCTTGGCGCCGTCCAGAGTCAAGGTGCCCACGCCTGTCTTGGCGAGGCCCGCCGTGCCCGCGATGTCCGCCGTCACCCTGGCGTTCGTGGAGGCGCCGATCTCGGGAGTCGCTCCGCCCAGGTTGAGCGTCCCACCGCTCAACACGTAGGAACCCGATCCGGCATTGGTGAAGACAACCTTGCCGGCGTTGACCGTGCCGCCGATGATCACGTCGCCCGCCGCTCCGTTATTCGCGCCGATCACGGCGGTGTCGGCCGATGTATTCGGCCAACTGACGTTCTGCGACCCGTTCCACCAGTTCGCATTGCCGCCGCTGTCGGACCACGTGCCGCCGCCGTCATCCGCCTGCCCGTTGCCGGTCTGGGCGTCCCACACGAGCTGGTCGGCCCGGGCGTTCGGCGTTCCCAACATGCACAGTCCCATCAGACACACTATCTCGGTTCGCATTGGCGTTCTCCTTACCTACTGTTTCCGACTTCTACGCTTCTCGCTCACGTCCGACCGGTCCGGTCGATTCCCGAACGACCAGCCTGGTCGGTAACAACATCGGTTTGACATTGCGGGCGTCCTCGATCCGTCGTTCGACGGCATCCAAGAGACATTCGGCGACCTTCATCCCCATGAGCTCGAACGGCTGCGCCACCGTGGTGAGCGCAGGATACACGTACCGCGCCAATTCCTGGTCGGCGAAGCCGACCACAGAGATATCCCCAGGCACGCGCAGGCCCGCCTCGCACGCGATCCGCAGCGCCCACGCCGCAAGATAGTCACTGGCGCAAACGATCGCCGTGGGACGCATCCGCGACCTGAGCAGGTCCGCAAGCAACGGCCGCGCATGGGCGTCGGTCTTCTTGGTGTCAGGCGCGACAATCACCCGTCCCGACAGCCCGTGGCGGCGCACTGCTTTCCGGAAGCCCGATTCGCGGGCCGCCCAACCGGTGTTCATGTGAGCGTCAGCGACGGAAAGGTACGCGATCCGGGAATGCCCCAGTTCGGTCAGGTGACGGACGGCGTTGCGGACACCGGCTTCGTCGTCGGAGACAACGCGGATGCACGCAAGCCGGCGCTTGCCGAGGTTTAGCGTGGTGTGATCGACGACTGCCAGCGGGATGGCTTGGCGCCGCAGTTCGATGTCTGCCTGGGCGAGGAACGCTTCGTCCGCGTGGATGCTGACGACGCCCGCCAGACGCTGTTGCACCGCCCTGTGCAGCGCCTTGTCCTCCGAATCGCCGCTGGTCATGAGTACCTTGACGAGGTAGTCGTGGCGTTGCGCGCACTCCAAAACGCCGCGCAACATGCGGGTCGTATACTCGGCGCCCATCATGCCGAGAAACCCGATAACCCGCGTTCGGCCCGTAACCATCGCGCGCGCCAGCGCATTGGGCTGGTAGCCCATTTCCCTGGCGGCGGCGAGAATCCGCTGCCGTGTGCTATCGGGAATGCGAACCCCCTTCGGACAGCGCCCGTTCAGCACGAACGAAACGGTCGGGCGCGACAAACCCAGCGCCTCCGCGATTTGCTTTGTCGTCGTCACGCGGCCATTGATAACACGAGTTATCAAGGCCTGTCAAGCGTTTTCCGCGGCCGGCGGCAATGGGTCAGCGAGATAGGGGTGCGGGTGGGGCGCATGCGAGCAGGAGCGATTTGTTGGGCGTGCCATGAGACGGGAAGGCGTAGCACGGAGGCGGCGCGGAGCGGGCCGGAAAGCCGGCGCGCGATCATGGGCTGGCTTCATGCCAATGCCGGAGGTGTCGGCAGTTGGCAGTTGGCGGAGCGCGTAAACGCCTACTCTTAACCGCCTACGCTTAACCGGATAGGCTTAACCGGATCGTCTTGCACGAAGGCGGGAGAAACGCTCAACGCTCAACGCTCAAGGGCGCAGCACAGGTCACAGAGGGTCAGCTTGCGAGAACACGTGATTTCCATGCGTCAGCGGCGTCTATTTTCGCGCTGTTTTGAGTCTTTCGTGGGCGGGTGAAGAGTCGGATGTTTCTCCTCGTCATCCGTAATCGTCGCCCGTAATCGTCGACCGCATTGCCGAGTTGCCGACAGCCGACTGCCCCTTCACCCTCTGTTCCGTGAGATCCTTCATTTGGGGCCATCCTGTTAAGGGTTGGCGTTTAAGACCGTTATCCGGCTGAGAGTGGCGGTAAGGAAGGCGGTGCGGCCCAGTCGATCTGCCACTCGGACTCAATCGCCGTTACCACGGCCACGTCCGCCTCCTGTGTCCCCTCGAACTCCAGGCGCAGCGTGGCAGGCGCCTTCAACCACGCGCGCAGCCCCACCTCCCACATGAGAAAGCGGCCGAAGTAGTGATCGCTGATCAGTACTTTGTCCAGCCAAGCGCGCGCGCAAGCGCCACGGTAGTTGGACCGCAGTATGACGTCGGCAACGCCCTCCAGCAGGACCGGTGTCACCTGCGCCTCCCAGACCAGGTTGGCGCCCTCGCGCCGCCTACGCCACGCGATCCGCTTCTCCGGCGCAGCCAGTGTTCCACACCCCTCGAACAAACCGAAGTCGGCGTGGTACTCGCCCTGCATGGTCAAGCCGGGGCCCCGGAAGGTGGGCCGTTGCGGACAGAGCATCCATAGCGAGAAGTCCGTCCGCTGCGACTGCACCTTCACCGTCGTGGTTTGGCCCTGGCACCGGCTCTCCAGCAGGCAAACGGACGAGGACGCCACGACCGCTCCGTCGGGCGCGGCCACGTCCCAGACCTCGCCGGCGAGTTCGTGTTCCAGGTGGACGATGCGCAACGGCCGCGGCTGGTCGAACACGCTGATCTGCATGGTCGGGCCGGGGCGCCCCACGAGGGTCACGGTGTTCTGGTTCTCCCAGAACGCCACGGAATCGCCGTGCGTGCGAATAGCGCATTGGCGTTCCACCACGACGGCGGTTTCCAGGGTTTCGTTGGCGTTGCCGTAGAGGATCAACTGGGTGGCCTTGTCGCCAAATGGCCGGCGATCGAGAAGGTCCGCGGTCGAGTATTCCAGGAACGTGCGCGGCTGTAGCCGCACGTAGAAAGGCATAATCTTGTTCTGGTTCGGGGCCAGGGCCATCTGGGTGCGAACGGGGTATTCGCGCGTCGTTTCGCAAGGGATACCGCGGGCGTTGGTCTCCACGCGGATATCGCGCAACCAGCGCGCCCCGTGATTGCGCGTATTCCGCATGATCAGGAAGTTGGTCTCGCTCAAGTTGAGGCCCCTGGTGCAGCGGCCGGCCGCCTCCACCCGCGTAACGTGTTCGATGCCGGGCGCGGCTTCGGGCGACTCGCGGTGGTAATTCTCGAACAAGTCACCGGTTTGATCCACACCGGGGTGGGCCTTGCCGTGGCTGATCGCCGTGGCCCAGGTGGCGTTCGGCTGGGCCTTGAGCATCTCCTGCTCGAAGCTGCGCAACAACCAGCCCATGCGTTTGAGAACACGGTAACTCTTCCTCAAACTGCCGACGACGGTGATGGGACACTGAAAGTTCACATCGCGTTCCGGCAGCATCCGCTCGTTGGCGCCGTCCGCATGCTGGCCGTAGGTGTCCATGTAGTAGTTGATCCCGCTGTATCCCTCCGCCAGGTGGGCATACCCGATGGCCTCCACGATGGACGCGTCGTAGAGCGGTCCCTGGTAGCTCGTGGTGTTCTTGTAGGGCGGGAGATCGTAGAAGCGCACGAAGGCCGCGGAGCCGCTCTCGATGCTGACCATGGGGCGCACGTGCCGGTCCCACCGTTGCCGGTCGATCGGGGAAACTTCGCCGTCGCACCCGAAGCACGCGACAGGGTAGCCGCCGCCGGTATCCACCAGACGCTCCATCTGCTCCTCCCGCCCGGGCCAGTGGCTAATGTCGATGATGGGGACGTCCACGCCGTGGCGGCGGATGATGCCATAGTAGTGCAGCACATGGCGGGCGTTCTCTTCCGGGTCCGCCGAACCGCGCGGAATGTCGTCTCCTTTGCTCCCGGCGGAGCCCAGCTCATTTTCGAGCTGCACCATGACGATGTGACCCCCGCGCGTTACGAGGCGCGGCACGATGATCGCCAGTTCCCGCTCGTACCACTGCTCGGTCAGGGCCAGGTAATCCGGATCGTTCGTGCGCACGCGGGAGGGGCCAAGCCGATCCAGCAGCCACTGCGGCAGGCCGCCGTTGCGCCATTCCCCGTGCACGAACGGTCCCATGCGGGCGATGGCCCACATGCCCTCTTCATGGATCAGGTCAAGAAAGGCGGCCACGTCCTTTTCCCCGGCCCAGTCCCACCGCCCGGGCTCCGGCTCGTGGTAGCCCCAAACCATGTAGAACGCGACGGTGTTCATACCGGCCGCCTTCATTTTCAGGAGACGATCCCGCCACTGCGCACGAGGCGTGCGCGTGTAGTTGAAGTCGCCACCGAAGATGAAACGGGGCCGGCCGTCAATGACCAGATAATCGCGCGTGATCGTTATCGCCTCGGGGTTGTTCATGGATCCCGGTCCTTTCCGATCGGCAAACTCATGGGCTCCACGCGTGTTGTTCCCCGGTGAAGCAGCCGGGTCGGCACCACGATCTTGCGAATCGGCAACCCCGGGTTTTGCATGCGTTCGAGCAGCAGTTCCGCCGCGCGCCGGCCCACATCCGCGCGGGGAATCTCCACCGTTGAAAATGGGCAAGCCAAATCGGGGAAGAATGTCCGGGCCTCCAAGTCGTTGCCGAAACCGATCAGCTCGACGTCCTCCGGCACGCGGACCTTCAGCCCGCTCAGCG
>JAQULY010000387.1 GCA_028718445.1 Kiritimatiellia bacterium | reverse complement strand
CCTGCCCCTGGCCTGTCGATGGTTCGTAACCGGATCCGCCCGGCTCGGTCCAGTCCTGGTACTGGGAGTAGTAGAAGCCCAGGCGAAGTCCGGCTTCGCGGCAGGCTTCGGCCAGTTCCGCGAGTGGATCGCGCGGGAACGGGGTTGCCATCATGCTGAACGGGTGGGCGGATCGGTAGATGGCAAAGCCGTCATGGTGCTTGGCCGTCACGATCAGGTACTTCATGCCCGCGCGCTTGGCCAGACCCACCCAGGCCCGCGCGTCGAACTTGACGGGATTGAAGCGCCCGGCCAGAGCCATGTACGCGTCGCGGGGGATGTGTGCGTTTAACATGATCCACTCCCCGAGCCCCGGGACCGAACGACCCTCCCACTTCCCGGCCGGAAGGGCGTACAGTCCCCAGTGGATAAACATGCCGAACCGCATTTCCCGCCATGCTGCCAGCGCCTTCGCCTCCGTCGGCGTCCGGGCCGGCCGCGGGCCTCTTTCCATGGTAGACCTCATGGATGCCAGCCTACCACATTCCGAAACTGCATCAATACTTTTATTGTTCGCGTGCAATTCAACTTAATGCGGACGGCCTACTGTACTGTGTTATATTTGTTTGGATATGACCCGGGCCCGCCATGGAGACCCGTGTGCCGGAGAAGCCATGATGAAGACGTTCCTCGATTTTAACCCGGATTCCGAACGCATTCGGATTGCCAGGAAGCGACTCGCGGCGGCCTATGCCCGCCAACCCGGCACAGAGGCGCCCATTGTCGATCCGGGAGGTGTGCGGTCTCCAGCTCCTCTTGCGGAGCGCTTCGCCGATAACGAGAAGATGCTTGCCTATTGCGTGGAGCTGGCCAATTCGCTGGCGGCAACTGACAATGACTGGCCTCCTTTTCTCGATGCGTTCTGCACCGTCCCCATGGCACCCGAGGCTTTCGGTTCCGAATTGCATTTCAGGGACAACGACATTGGCGTCCGGCCGATCATCCAGGACATCCATCAGGTTTGGGTGCTGAAGCCCAAAAAGATGACCGAGACCAGCACCATCCGGAGAATGTTCGACTGGGTGGACTTCGTCCAGCGCAAGCTCGGCGCCGATGTTCCCATCTGGGTGGCCGACATCCAGAGCCCGTTCAGCGTGGCGGCCCAGATCGTGTCGCCGGTTGAGCTTCTGGAGTCCTGCGTCACCCATCCGAAAGCGGTTCATCACTTGTGCCGGATGGTGACGGAGTTCACCGTGGAGCTGATGCGGAAGCATCTGGCCCAGATCGAGAACCCGTGTTTTCCCGGGCGCAATTTTCCCAGCATTCCGGAGAATATCGGCGTCTGCATTTCCGATGACACGCCATTGGTCATGCTGGGCCCGGAGATGTACCGCGAATTCGCGTTTCCCTACAATGCGGAGATCAGCAAGGTTTTTGGCGGGATCCACATCCACTCCTGCGGCGATTACCGCCACAACCTGGACAACCTCCTGGCTTTGCCGAATATTAGATCGATTCAGCTCCACGCCGGGCCAGGAGAATTTTCGCTGCCGACCGAGGCGTCCGAGGATGCCGCGTTCAACCGCGCGCGGAAACAGATCGCTTATTTTGTCGATTCCAACGACGTGACGCGCGGCGACGAATATCGGAACCTGCCGCGCAAGCATTACGCGGAATATGTGCTCCCCCGCTTGAAGCAGGGAGATCTGACCGGTTGCATTCTGCAGAGTTGTGGCGTTTCACCGGACGAGCCGGACGCCAATACGGCCATCCGCTGGACGCGCCAACAATTGAGCCTCGCATGAAAACGGTCGAATGGTGAAGACTGTTGTGGGGGGGATAAGGGCAAGCGTGAAAAGCACCGGAATTCCTGAGTTCCTGAGTTCCTGAGTTCCGAATACTATACAGGTCGAATGAATCAACACGCCCCTGGAGCCGTGGCGTTCAGGGGCAAGGCTTTCAGAGTAGCTGTGGCATGGTCATGTGCGTTTGCCGTGGTCGTGTAGAGATATCGCTTTCCCCACCTGACACGATGGAACCAAGCCGCAGAATTTCCGTCCCCTCGGCTAAATAGTTGCGTACTTCTTTGATGAGTCCCAGTTTCCTTCCCCAGTTTCCTTATACGTAACCGTACGTCCTGGAAGCACTTTAACAAGAGTACTTCAACTGCGGAGCAGTTGAAGTGCTCTCCATAGGGGTCACAGAAATCTGGAGGCGCTTCCGGTAGCCTTCCAGCAGTAAGCTCAAAAGGACAGACGCAAGGTTTTGATTTCAAAAGGCCGGAACTTCAGATCGATCCGGCCGGAACGCAGCGGTAACGTCGCCCCCGTCGCCTCCAGCATGTCAGCCGCCCTGGCCTTGCGGACCGGCAGGGACGTGCCCAAGCGGCACCTGGTCGCCATGCGCTTTGACTCATATAACCGCAGGATCATGTCGCCCGAGCCGTCTTCGGCCGGCTTGACGGCCTCCAGGATGATGTTGCCGGCATCAAGCGTAAAGAGCGATTGCGCCGGCGCAAATCCGGAGGCGGTCATAATCGGAGCATTCAGTTCATATGCCTCGCGCACCAGTGCGCTTTCCGCAAAACTGCCATTCCAGACATAGCAGGCGTAAGTGAACTCCTGCGTTCCCTGGTCGGCGGTCATGTCAGGCGCCAGGGGCGAACGCAGCAGCGTCAGGTTGATGCTGCCGCCCCGGGCGTTGACGCCGTATTTGCAGTCATTCAGCACCGCCACGCCGCGGTTCTCCTCGCAGAGCGCGGTCCACTTCTGGTTGCAGACCTCGAACCGGTCGGCGTCAAACTGGCGGGAAGCATGATTCGGGCGCTTCAGATGGCCGAACTGGATCTCGTGTACCGCTTCATTGGCATGAATCGCGAAGGGGAATGCCGCCTTGAGCAGCTTGTGCTTTTCCCGCCACTCGATGCGGGTGTGGAACTCGATCCGCCGGCTGTGGCGGCGCAGCCGGATTTCCTGCACCAGCAGGGAATGATTCAGCTTGCGCTTCACCTTCAGGACGGCCACCAGCGGCCCACGGGCGGCAACCGTGACTTCCGCCTGGCCGCCAAGGCTTACCGGCTGCAAGGCATATTGTGAATCGATATCCCAGGCGTCAAACCAGCGCGGAACATCCTTGTATAGCCGGAGTTCGTTGAGCGGTCCGGCCGCGCATTCGCACCCCGCTTGCTTGTCGAACAGGCTGGTGATTTCACCCCGCGCATTCAATTTCAGGCGCAGAAACTCGTTTTCCAGATGATGCTGGTCAACCCGCAGCCGGTTGTCGCTCTTGGCCGGACCGGACTTGCGCAACGGCAGCCAGCCGCAGGACGGCAGAACCGCCTCGGCATAGGTGAGGCCGGCAATCGTCTGCACCGGCAGAGCCGCGCCGCCCGCTTCAACGCCGGCAAAGCCTTTCGGTAGCGGCACCAGTGCGGTGCGTTCCCAGTTCAGCGAATTGAGGGCGGTAACGCTATTTCGGTCGCGCGACAAGAGTGCCCGGACCGCCGTCCCGGCGGTTTTGCGGGCCGAGTCCAACACCCTGGCATAAAGCGCCTCTGCCTCTTCATAAACCCGGTGGATCGAAGAGCCGGGAATGATGTCATGGAACTGGTTGAGCAGAACCCCCTTCCAGGCTTCGTCCATGGCCACCGCCGGATAACGGAACCGCGCCAGGATGATCGCCGCCGCCCCCCACAGTTCCGCTTCGCGCAGGGCGAACTCACTGCGCCGGTTACCCTGCT
Organism: Kiritimatiellia bacterium; assembly: GCA_028718445.1. GTDB lineage: Bacteria > Verrucomicrobiota > Kiritimatiellia > RFP12 > JAAYLN01 > JAQULY01. The sequence goes on along the minus strand of JAQULY010000387.1, from coordinate 2,006 downwards.
TGGTCTTGGCCTGGGTCGTATAGGTGCCGCGATGGGCCTGGAAATAAAGCTCGCCCACATAGACCGGCAGGCTGGCCCGGCGTTTTTCCTCGGCATGGAAAAAATCCAGCGGGGAGGCGATCGTGGTTCTGGGCATGCCCTCCAGATTTTTCTGGCGGCGCAGATACTCCAGATGATCGCGGGTCGGGCCACCGCCGCCGTCGCCATATCCGAAAGGCACCAGTCGGGAAACGATGCCGTCCTTCTGCACCCGTTCCGACCAGCGCTGCCAGATGACGGCCGGATTGGTCTGGGAGTTGTAATCATTGTGGAAATGCGAAAGCAGGCGCGTACCGTCTATGCCTTCCCACCAGAAGGTGTTGTGCGGGAAGGTTTCGCCGCCGTTGTAGTTCCAGAAGATCTTCTGCGTTGAAAAGTACTTGATGCCGCAGCCGGCCATGATCTGCGGCATGGCCCCGGAATAGCCGAAGACATCGGGCAGCCACATGAGTTCGCTGTCAATGCCGAACTCGGCCTTGAAGAACCGCTTGCCGTGCAGAAACTGCCGGATCAGGCTCTCGCCGCCGCTGATGTTGGTGTCGGCCTCCACCCACATGCCGCCTTCGGGAATCCATTGCCGGCGCCTGATGGCGGCCCTGATGCGCGCATACAGTTCGGGATAAAGCCGTTTGGTCATCCGGTAAAGGTGCGGCTGGCTCTGCAGGAACTTGTACTCCGGGTATTGCTCCATCAGCCCAAGCTGCGTGCCGAAGGTGCGGGCGCATTTGCGCTCGGTTTCCTGCAGGGGCCAGAGCCAGGCCACGTCGATATGGGAGTGGCCATAGCAGTACAGCAGAGGCGAAGTCGAGCCGTTACGGCAGTTCAGCAGCGGCTTCAGGATGCGGCGTCCCGCGCGCACGGTTGCCAGCATTTCCCGCCGCGGCAATTCAAGATCGACGGCCAGGGTGAATTGGCGCAAACCCTCATCGATCTCCGCCACCCGCAGCGAGGTCTGATCCAGCTTGTCGCGCAGTTCCAGCAGGGTCTGCGCGTCCAACCAGGCCTGATAGATCTCCTCCTGCCAGATGCCGACAGACATCTCGGACACGGTACGTTGCCTCGCCGGCGCCTCCGGCACCATTTCTCGGCCGTCCGGACAGGGGCCGCCGCCGCACTCCATGGCGCCGTGGCCGGCATAGCGCTCGACAAGAATTTCGTATTTTGTCCCCGGAACGCCTTGGGCTGCCAGCAGCAAATGGGCATGCGCCCAGTCCGCACCGCCGGTCTCCCGTCCGTTCACCAATACCCGCCCCTCGCCACACGCCTCATTGCCCCACTGACCGGGAGGATTGGCACCCAGAACAATCCGCTCCCCCCTGGCTTCCGCCGGCAGTTTCGCCGCGCCGCGAAACCAGGCATATTCCCATTTCGCGCCCCAGCTCGTGCCGGCCGGCATGGGCTTGAATCTGCCCCGGACCGCCTGGGCGGGAGTAAGCTGCTCAGACGTGACAAAACCCGATAGCGGAACCTCAACCACCTTGACATAGAACAGCGTGGACATTGTTTTCAGCCACTGTTCAACCCGACCTCGCCATTCAATAGTCAACGACATGTCATTGCTCCCGGTCAAAAAGCTGCCAACTATAAGCAACCGAAATATCGGAAAGCGGTCCCGGAACGCTCCAGGCGGCGGCATCATGCAAGTCCAAGTCAGGCGGCAGTCCCTGCCGAGTCTTGGCGTCGTACTTACATATGACAGCGCCTCTTCCGTGCTTGAAGATCACATCTATTAGAACTCCCTGAATAGCCTCTTACTCACGGCCGAGTTTACCAAGAGCGTATTTTATGGAGCGAGCCGAAACGGAACGCAGTAACAGTCTGGCGGTTTCCGGCGGGATCATGATGTATCGGAGTGGGGGCGGCGCAAGAGGAAGCGTAGATGCGGAACCGTGTCGGCGAACGGCGGGGACCGCCGTCTCCAGCGGTGTCCCCTGGAGCCGGCCGTCCCGGCCGGTCCGGACTGCTCC
>JAQULY010000386.1 GCA_028718445.1 Kiritimatiellia bacterium | reverse complement strand
CCTCCGGCACGTCCAGGAACACGGTCCGTCGCACCTTGCCGCTCAACTGCGCCACGGTGGCGTCCAGCGTCGCGGCCTGCACGGTCGAACGCGGATAGCCGTCCAGCAGGAGCCACGCATCCGGCGCGCAACCTTCGAATTGCTCGCGCATCAAGGCATCCACAATCCGGTCGGGCACCAAAGCTCCCTGGCGCATCGCGGCGGCGGCTTTGCGCGTGGCGGGCGTCGCTTCGCCGCGCGCGGCGGCGCGCAGCAGGTCGCCGCTGGCGACATGCCGCGCCGGCAGCCGCACCGCCAGCCGCGACGCCACCGTGCCCTTGCCGGAGCCGGGTGCGCCTAAAAGAACCACGATATTCATCACTGCTTCCTGCTGCGCAACCTTCCGTGCTTCAGGAAGCCGTCATAGTGCCGCATCAACAGCAGCGACTCCATCTGCCGCAGCGTATCCAGGGCCACGCCCACGATAATCAGCAAGCTGGTGCCGCCGAAGAAGGAGGCCAGCTCCCATGGCAGGTTCAACTGCCCGCGCAGCAGCGTCGGCAGTATCGCGATGGCGATCAGCCCGATGGCGCCGATGAGCGTGACGCGCGTCATGGTGTGGTCCAGGTATTCGGCCGTGGCGCGGCCCGGGCGGATGCCCGGCACGTAGCCGCCCGTGCGCTTGAGATCGTCGGAGATGCGCATGGCGTTGAATTGCGTGGCGACCCAGAAGAACGAGAAAAAGAGCACCAGCACCGAGAAACTGACGAGGTAGATGGCGTTGCTCATGTCCACCAACTGCCCGCCCAGCCACTTGAGGCCGCCCAACCAGGGCAGGCGGTCGGTGTCGATGCGCGTCATCAGCGCCGCCGGGAACTGCAGCAGCGGTCCCGCGAAGATGATCGGCATGACGCCGGAGTAGTTGACGCGCAGCGGCATGTAGGTGTTCTGGCCGCCGTAGGCCTTGGCACCGACCGTGCGGCGCGCGGTGTGAATCGGAATCTTGCGCAGGCCCTGGGTCAGCATGACCGTGCCGGCGGTGACCAGGAAACCCAGCCCCAGCAGCATCGCCAGTTCGAATACGCTGTGCATGGCCTCACGCGAGAAGTAGCGGTCGTAGCTCTCGATGATGGCAATCGGCAGGCGGCTGACGATGTTGATCATGATGATCAGCGAGATGCCGTTGCCGATGCCGCGGGCGGTGATCTGGTCGCCCAACCACATCACCAGCATCGAGGCCGTGGTCATGGCGATCACGGTCAGAAACTGAAAGGCGAAGCCGGGCTCGTCCACCAGCTTGATGTTGCCCTGTCCCAGGAAGGCGGGGTTCTCGAGCGCGCGCGCCAGGAAGTAGCCCTGGAAGATGCAGATCACGATGGTGAAATAACGCGTGTACTGGTTGAGTTTCTGGCGACCGCTGTCGCCTTCGCGCGCCAGCCGTTCGAGCGTCGGGATGATGGCGGTCATCAATTGCAGAATAATCGAGGCGCTGATATAGGGCCAGATGCTGAGGAAGCCCACCGAGCAACGGCTCATGGCGCCGCCGCTGAAGACGTCGAACATGCCCATCAGCCCCCCGCCGGCGCCGGAGGTCTCCTTGATGTTGTTCAAGGCGGCTTCCAGCACCTGCCAGTTCACGCCCGGCGTGGGCACGAGCGAGACCAGGCGGCAGATGAAGATCAAGCCGATCGTGAACAGAATCCGTTGCCGGAGTTCCGGAATCTTGAAGGTGTTGGCGAAGGCTGAGAGCATGGCACTCTTTTCAGGGCTTGGCGCAGGAACCGCCGGCGGCGGCGATCTTGCTCGCGGCCGCGGCGCTGAAGGCCGCCGCCTTGACGGTCAGTTTGCGTTCCAGCGCGCCCTGGCCGAGGATCTTGACGGCGGCCGCGCGCGCGGGCAGCAGCCCGGCGGCAACCAGTTTGGCGGCGTCCACCACCTCGCCATCGGCGAAGCGGTTGAGCGCGGCCAGGTTGATCACGGCGTAGCTCGTGCGCGCGGGGTTCTTGAAACCGCGCTTGGGCAGGCGGCGCATCAGCGGCATCTGTCCGCCTTCGAAGCCCAGCTTGTGCTTGTGGCCTTTGCGCGCGTTTTGGCCCTTGTGGCCCTTACCGGCAGTTTTGCCGAGGCCCGAGGCGCGGCCGCGGCCGCGGCGTTTGCGGCTCTTGCGGGCGCCGGGTTCGTTGCTCAAAGTGTGCAGATCCATCGTCCAACTCCGTATATGCGGGTCGCCCCGCGCAGCGTCCAGGTCAGCGGCTTCAGGCGCGCGCCGCGGCCACCGACTCGGTGGAACGCAGTTGCGCCAGGGCGGCCATGGTGGCCTTGACCACGTTCAGGCGGTTCTTGCTGCCCAGCGATTTGCCCACGACATCGCGCACGCCGGCGGCTTCGAGCACAGGCCGCATGCCGCCGCCCGCGATCACGCCGCTGCCGTCGGGCGCCGGCTTCAGCATCACGCGGCCGCCATCGCAGACGCCGGTCACATCATGCGGAATGGTGCGCCCGCGCATGGTCACGCGGATCATGGCGCGCTTGGCGGCCTCGCCGCCTTTGCGGATGGCCTCGCTGACTTCGTTGGCCTTGCCGAAGCCGAAGCCGACACGTCCTCCGCGGTCGCCCACCACTACCACGGCGCTGAAACTGAAACGGCGGCCACCCTTGACCACCTTGGCGCAGCGGTTGACAAAGACCACGCGCTCGTCGTACTCGCTCTGCTGGGCCTCGGGGCGCCCTCTTCGTTCCATCGCGCTCACTTGGACTCCTCTTCGACCTTGGGTTCAGCCTTGGTCTTGGCTTTGGCCGCGGGCTTTTCGGCTTTGGCCTTGGGCTCGCTCTTGGCCTTCGGCTCCGCCTTGGCCTTGGGTTCCGCCTTGGGCTTGCCCGCGGCTTTATGCTCGGACTTCGCTTCGGCCTGGTGTTCCGTCTTAGCCGCGGGCTTGTGCTCCGGCGCCGCTTCGGCCTTGGCTTCCGCCTTGTGCTCGGGCTTGGATTCGGCCTTATGTTCCGCCTTGTGTTCCGCCTTGTGTTCGGCTTTGCGTTCCGCCTTGGGCGCGGGCGCGGCTGCGGCCGCGGGTTCCGGTTTGGCGGCCTTCGGCGTTTCGGGAGCAGGCGGCGGTAGAGGTTTATCGCTGATCTTCAGTCCGGCCGCCAGGGCGGCCTCGACCAGTTCCTTGACGCGGCCATGGTAGAGGCGGCCGCCGCGGTCCACGACCACCTGCGTCACGCCCTTGGCGAGGGCGGTTTGGGCGGCCGCGGCGCCCACGCTCTTGGCCGTGGCGCGATTGCATGGCGCCGCCTGGCCGATCGAGGAGGCGGCGGCCAGCGTACGGCCGGCATCGTCGTCCACGAACTGCACGTAGAAGTGTTTGCCGGAGATGCAGATGGCCATGCGCGGACGCTGGGCCGTGCCCTTCACCCGCTGGCGGATGCGTTGGTGCCGCCGCCGCCGCTGTTCCTTGCGATTCTTCATATCAGCCGAAACTCCAGTTCATGCGGCCTTAGGCCACGGTCTTGCCCTGCTTGCGCCGGACCTGCTCGTCCGCGTACTTGATGCCCTTGCCCTTATAGGGCTCGACCGGAAAGTGACCGCGGATGCGTGCCGCCACGTCGCCGACGAGCTGCTTGTCTATGCCCTCGACGGTCACGCGCGTGCCCTGCTTTTCCGTGATCTTGATCGTGGCCGGAATCGCGAAGGACTTGGGCGAAGCGAAGCCGAGCGACAGCAGCAGCGTCTGTCCCTGCACCTGGGCCTTGAAGCCCGTGCCCTCGATCGTCAGTTCCTTGCGGTAGCCGGCGGTCACGCCGGCGATCATGTTGGCGATGAGCGTGCGGGTGAGGCCGTGCAAGCCGCGCTGCGCGCGCGAATCGTCGCGGCGGGCGACCAGCACCTGCGCGCCTTCCACGCGGGCCGTGAGACCCGCCGGCAACTGGTGCTGCAACTGCCCCAGGGGGCCCTTGACCGTGACGGTCTGGCCGTTGACGCTCACCGTCACGCCGGCCGGAATGGTCACCGGCTGATTTCCGATTCTTGACATCGTCCTATCCTCACCAAACGGAGCAGAGAATTTCGCCGCCGAGCTTCTGCTGGCGCGCGTCCTGGCCGCTCATGATGCCCTTGGAGGTGCTCATGACCGTCACGCCCATGCCGCCCAGCACGGTCGGGATGTCGTCCCGTCCGCAATAGCGGCGCAGGCCGGGGCGGCTTTCGCGGCGCAAGCCGCGAATCACCGGGGCGCCTTCTGCGTCATACTTGAGCGCGATGCGCAGTTCGCGGCTGGACGCCGCGCCGTGGGTGACGGCGCCGACGAAGCCGGCGGCGTGCAGCACGCGCGCAATCTCGTTCTTCATGCGCGACGCCGGCATGGCGACCTCAGGGAGGCGCGCCTTCTGCGCGTTGCGTATGCGCGTCAACATATCTGCGATGGGATCAGACCAGCTCATCTTCAACACCCTACCAGCTTGCCTTGGTCACGCCGGGAATCTGCCCGGACAGGGCCAGCTCGCGAAAACAGATGCGGCAGAGCCGGAACTTGCGGATAACCGCGCGCGGACGCCCGCAACGCGAGCAGCGCGTATAAGCGCGCACGCCGAACCGCGGCGTACGCTTGGCTTTTTCCATCAGACACAACTTGGCCACGCTAAACTCCTTGCTTCGGATTGGCCCCGGCGAAGGGCACGCCCAGCAACGCCAGCAACTCGCGCGCCGCGCGATCGTCGCGCGCGGTGGAACAAAGCGTGATGTCCATGCCCTGTTCCGCCGGCACGCCGGTGGCGTCTATTTCTGGGAAAATGGTCTGTTCCTTGAGACCGAAGGTGTAATTGCCGCGGCCGTCGAATCCGCGCGGCGACAGCCCGCGGAAGTCGCGGATGCGCGGCAGCGCGGCGCTGACCAGGCGGTCCAGGAACTCGTACATGCGGTCGCCCCGCATGGTCACCTTGGCGCCGATGACCATGCCTTCGCGGAGTTTGAAGTTCGACACGCTCTTGCGCGACTTGCAGAGCACCGGGCGCTGGCCGGTGATGGCGGCGAGCTCCTCGACGAGCTTCTTCTGCACGTCCTTCTCGACGATGCCGAACCCCATGTTGACCACGATCTTGGTCAGCTTGGGCACCAGCATCGGGTTCTTGACGTCCAGCGAGGCGCGCAGCTTGGGCACGATCTCCTGGCGATATTTGTCCTTCAACCTGGCCATATTCGTCCTCACCTCAATCCAGCACGCGCCCGGTTCCCTTGGCCTTGCGCACGCGACGGTCGCCTTCGAGCACCCGCGCGATGCGCACACCCTTCTTACGGTCGGGATCGTAAGGCATCAGGTTGGAGAGCCTGATCGGCGCCTCGAACTCCTTGTAACCGCCGTCGGGACTCGTCTGCGACCGCCGCACGGCCCGTTTGACCACGTTGAGCCCCTCGACGATGGCGGTGTCTCCGGCCACGTCGACCGCCAGCACCTTGCCGGTCTGGCCGGCGTATTCGCCGGCGATGGCGATGACCGTGTCGTTCTTCTTGATTCGCGCGATGCTCATGCTTGTAGTTCCAAAATCAGACCACTTCCGGCGCCAGCGAGACGACCTTCATGTAGTTGCGGTCGCGCAGTTCGCGCGCCACCGGCCCGAAAATGCGGGTGCCCAGCGGATTGAACTTGGCGTCCACGATCACGCAGGCGTTCTGGTCGAAGCTGACGCTCGAACCGTCCGCCCGGCGGATCGGTTGCGAGGTCCGCACGACCACCGCCAGGCAGACCTGGCCCTTCTTGACGGCGCCG
>JAQULY010000385.1 GCA_028718445.1 Kiritimatiellia bacterium | reverse complement strand
CGCTGGCGCCTGTATCCGGCAGCGGCGGCGCCTCGGGTTCGTCATCTTCATCCTGTGAACTGAAGACGGGCGGTCGCGGCTCTTGCGATGCCCGCAACAACCAGCGCTCGATCAATCCGCCAAAGATACCTGCCGTGAGTGCGCCGACGAGCGCGCCAAACAGATTCAGCCTGAACGGCAGACTCATACATGGCAGGCAGGCCACCCACTTGGCCAGCGTTTCCCACACCGGATGAATCGCAACGCATGGGCGGATCAGGCCGGCGGCTGATGCCACCAGCGCGGCCGACCCATCAGGGAAGAGCCCGCGCGACAGCGTCAGTAGGTACACAACCAAAACAGGCGCCCAGGACCAGCAGGCTGGAGGCATCCGGCGAAGCCATCCTTCCGCATGCGCCTTTCCTATAGCATCCAACGTTATCGGTCCTTGCCCGTCTCTCATGTTAAGTCTGCAACGGAACTTCTGGTGATTCTCCTGCCACACATGCGTCAAAGAGACTCTACCAGACGCGCGCTCCGCGCACGGCTTGCCTGGCAAGCCGTCGGGTCTATGGCTCTTCTTCCTCGGCCTCTTCCGGCATGGAAGGCGCGGACGGCCGCGCCGGCGCGAAGCCGAGCTTGTCCAGGTTCCAGCGCATCCAGTCGCCGAAGAGCGCGTTGCCGCGCCGGCGCGACATGGCTTCGCGCAGTTCGGGGCGCAGCATCTCGGAGGAAAGCACATCGCCGGGGCGGCGGCTGACGGCATATACCAGCAACGCGCCGGAGGAAGTCGGCACGGGCTTGGAGAGTTCGCCGGCGCGTAAGCGCATGGCGGCAGGCAGCAGCGCCTGACCGTGCGGCAGGTCCGAACGGACCGCGGACTGCACCGCGAAGGTCAGCGTCGTGCTGCCCTGCAGGGCGCGCGCGGTGGCGGCGGCGACGAAGTTTGTGCCGCCGGCAAGATCGGCCGCGATGCCGGCGCGCAGGTCGGCGGTCAGGCGATCGAACGCCTTGGCGCGCGCCTGCGCCAGGGCCAGCGGGCGGACCTGGTCGCGCACTTGCTCGAATGGCGGCGTATGCGCGGGGCTGTTGGTCCAGGCCAGCACGATGTATACGTGCGCCTTGCCGCGGACTACCGCAAAGCGGGCGTCGGCGCGCGCGGGGTCGAGATCGAAGGCCGCCTCGCGGAACTCCACCAGCGCTTTCGGTTCGACTCCCGGCACGTCGTCCTCCATGCCGAACAGCGGCGAGGGCTGCACGCTCAGGCCGCGCGCCTTCGCGCGCCAGGCAAACTCGTCGGCCTTGGCCATGCCCAGCGCCTCGACGAAGACGGCGGCATTGGTGCTGGCCGCGAAACAGGCTTCATCGAGGGCCAGCTCGGCGACGATCTCACCGCGCACCTCGGCCAGCGGCTTCGTTTCCAGCGTGTCGTTGGTGCCCGCGCGGGTGTAGAGGTTGGCATTGCTGTCGTAATACTCCTCAACGTCCTCGTCCGGCACGGTGACGGCGTTCAGGTAGTTGGAGGCATTCATGGCGGCGAAGTAAACGCCCACGCGGTCGGGCAACGCGAAGGATGCGGCGTTCTCGTCATAGTAATTGCGCAGATCGGCGTCGGCGATCTCGATGGCGGTGTCGGCGAAACGATTGCTGATCACGGCGTACTGCACGCTCAGGAGATCGGTCCATGCGGACATCTCGTCCTCAAGCTCCATGGGCGAGATCCAGTTGGCGGCGCTGATGCTGGCGGCGAGCTTGGTCAAGGCGATTTGGTCGGCCATCAGGCGTTCGTAGACTCCCGGCGTCACGTTGAGCGTCTGCGCGATGGCCTGGCGGTAGAGGCGCGGATCGAATTGTCCCTGGCTGGAAAAACTTGGCACCTCGCGGATGGCCTGGCGGATTTCGTCATCGGTGCATTTCAGACCCATGGCCTGCGCGCTATGGACGGCGGCCAGGTGGTGCCAGGCCTGTGTTTCCACCATGGCCGGAGGCAGATCGGCGCCGCGGGTGCGGCCGCCACGCACGAACATCTCGGCCTGTGCATAGGCGCTGGCGGGCACGGGATGTCCATTGAGCAGTCCGGCGCTGTCTCGAGCGTTCGCCGCGCGGCTGCCTGGGCCGGTGCAGGAGTCCACGGAAAGAAACGCAAAGGCCACGAACAACGCGAAGACAAGCCAGACAAAACGGTTTCGGATCAGGCGATTGAAGTGATAGATGAACACGGTTGGACCTCAGGGAACGCGAGTTAAGGAAATAAGACAAGTGACGCGGGGTGCGCACCGCACTGGACAGGTGGCGCCATCGGACTGAGCGACGGAACTCATTCGACCGGCGCCCCGTCACCGGTCGGGGTTACGGTGTTGGCATCCGGCTCCTCGGAAGACGGCGCGGTCGCTGCGTCCGGCTGGGTTTCGCCCTCCGCGGGCGCGGCGACCGCTTCCGGCGGGGCATTGGTGTCGGCTTCGTCTTGAGTCTGCAGCAGCATGCCGGCCGCTACCGAGGGCTGGCCGATGGCGAAGGCCAGGCACTCCCTGCCTTTGCCGTGGGCATCGGTAGCCAGCACCGAGATGATCAAGCGGCCGCCGACCGGCGCATGTTCGCGCCAGATGCGGATGGACGATTTGGTGGTGGTCTCGATCGGTATGGGAGAATCCGAGCCGTTCTCGATCAGCACCGTGTAGTCGCCCAGCGTATTTAAGATGCGCGTCAGCGATTGGTCGCGCATGGAGACGATGCGCGCGCTGAAGCCATTCTTCAGGACGGGCAAGCGGAACTGCGGACCGGCGATGGCCATGCTGCCGCTGCCTTCGGCCTGCAGCGACAACTCAAAGGTCGTGGGAGTCGAGGACAACTCGAAAACGCCATGGCCAGCCAGGGCATAGCAGCGGGCCACAGGAGTTTCGATGGTCAGTGACTTCTCGGCGTTTCCGGCCTGCATGCTGCTGATCACCTTGCCGCGGTCCAGCCGCAAAACCCTGGCTTGGGGATCGGAGCCGTCCTGGTCCAGCGACACTTGCGTGCCGGGCCCCAGTTCCAGCGAATCGTTGTCGTTGGCCGACAGGGCGATGCCGGCGGACGCGCTGGGCCCCGTGTGTATGGCGGTGCCGTACGGATAAGCCTTGCCCTTGATGGCGGGCTCGAAAACGGCGCTGCCCGGTCGGCGCACCAGGCACGATCCCTTTGGGGCTTGGATACGGAAGAGGGGGTCGAAAGGAGCCGCCGCGGCAGAAACCGCCACAAGCGCCAATCCCACCCACGCGTGTCGTAATGCGCCATTAACATTCATGTAGAGATCCCGCACGGAAAAAAAGAGGTACGTACACGACATGCCGCATACTATCGGAGAGGGCGAAAAGAAGTCAATCTGGAACGTTCGCGGTTTTCTCAATTTTGCTTTGCGTTCCGCCTCACACTCGGTTACATTAGTTCCACCGTTGCGGTAGCTGAAACGTGCGGGGAGGACGAGGCCGCGGCGGGAAAGGGCTTGTCCATGCGTGAATGTGGCAACGGAATCGGACGGCATGCCGCGGCGGCCGTCCTGGCCGGCCTGATGGCCATACTGATTTCGGGCGAGGCGTTGGCCCAACAGCCGGTGCGGCGCGCCGCGACCGGCGCCTCGGTTGTGCGCATCCGTAAAATGCCTAAGGTGGGCCGCAGCCTGCTGATGCGTTCGCCCGAGTTCAAGCTCAATGTGCCGCGCGCGATCGGCGGCTCGCGCCGTCCGCGGGAATGGGCGGTCATGGACGTCATCTACGATACGGCGCCCGAGTGGGTTGACGAGTTGAGCTTCCACTTCTACGTGCTGGCCGAGACGCGTACACCTGAGGGTCAGAAGCAATTCAACTACTACGAGACGGACATCGTTTACCTGGATCTCGAGCGCGGCGAGCATGTTGCCACGGTGGTGTTGCCGCCGGCGGCGGTGCTGCGCTACGGGGACGTGGTGGCTTTCGGGGTGGAGATATCGTCGGGCGGGCAGAAATTGGCCGATGACAGCGCGGCGTCCATACAGGTGCCCGCAACGTGGTGGAAGGAACCGCGCGTGGTCGAGAACCCCAACGTCGTCAAGCGCGAAGGTTATCTGCAGGATCGCTCCAAGACACCCTTTGCCCTGGCCAACATGGACGATTACGAGGCGGTGAAATAGTGTTCGCATCCGATCGCATCCTGGCCTTGAACATCGGCGCCAGCAAGCTGGCGCTGGCGGAATTCAAGGTGCGCGCCGGGCAGGCGCCCGAACTGAACCAATACGGCGTGGCCGAACTTGGCATCGAGCCGGACAGCGAAACCGATCCTTCCGCGTACATTGTGTCGGCCATCCGCGATCTGATGCGCGAGCGCGGCATCCGTCCGGCCCCGCTGCTGATGACCCTGTCGGGGCAGGCGGTCTTCCCGAGGTTCGTCAAGCTGCCGCCCGTGGCGCGCGACAAGATCCGGCAGATGATCGAGTACGAGGCCGAGCAGAACGTGCCCTTCCCGATCGGCGAGGTGGTCTGGGACCACCAACTGATCGGCACGGCGGACGCGGGCGAACAGAGCGTCATGATTGTCGCCGTCAAGACCGACAACGTGAGCGAACTGACCGACTGCGTGCTGGCGGCCGGACTGGAGCCCGAGATTGTGGACGTGGCGCCACTGGCGCTCTATAACTGCGCCCGCTTCAACTACCCGGATCTCCAGGGCTGTACGATGGTGCTGGATATCGGCGCGCGCTCCACCAACCTGATCTTCATCGAGGAGGGCCGCATTTTCAGCCGGAGCATCCCCGTGGCCGGCAACACCATCACGCAGGAACTGGCCAAGAGCTTCCAGTTGGAATTCCGCATCGCCGAGCGTCTCAAGCGGCAGCACGCCTTCGTCGCGCTTGGCGGTGCCTACGCCATCACGGACGACGAGACCGCCGAACGCGTCTCCAAGGTTGTCAGAAACGTGGTCACGCGGCTGCACGCGGAAGTCAACCGCTCGATCAACTTCTATCGCAGCCAGCAGGGCGGCAACGTGCCGTCGCGCGTGCTGCTGACGGGCGGCTCCTCGATCATCCCGCACATGGACACCTTCTTCCGCGAGAAGCTGCGGGTGGACGTGGATTACCTCAATCCGTTCGTCAACGTGGCCGTGGGCAAGCGGGCCGATGCCGCCAAGGTTTCGGAGGAGTTCTACGAACTGGGCGAAGTGGTGGGATTGGCGTTGCGCTACGCCAATCATTGCCCCATCGAAATCAACCTGATGCCGCCCAACCTGGTGCGGCAGAAAACCTTCCGTCGCCGCATTCCCTACTTCGGCGCGGCGGCGGCGGCGGTGCTGCTGACGCTGCTGACATGGTCGGTTCAGGGCAGTCGCCAGTTGAGTCTCTACCAGCGCCAGCAGCAGAGCGTGGCCGGCAAACTGCAGCGACTCCAGGAAGGCCGCGAGGCGCTCGACCGCGAAGCCCGCGAGCGCGACGCGGTGATGAAGGTGGCGGACGAGTTGCGCGGTCTGATCGGCCAGCGCACGCATGCGGCCAGGCAACTGGTGGCCCTGCGCGACTCGCTCTTCGACGGCATGTGGCTCGCGGCCATCGAGCCGGTCAAAGACGAGGCCGGCAACGTCAGCAGGCTCAGGATCGTCGGCCGCGGCTTCAGCGACAAACTGCGGCAGGTCGAGAGCGCCGAGAGCGATCGCGGCGGGAAGGCCACGGCGGTCGAGTTGCTGCGCGACCGGTTGAAGACGCAAGCGTTGTTCGGCGAGGACGTGACGATTGTGGACGAACGCGAGGACCAACGCTAT
>JAQULY010000384.1 GCA_028718445.1 Kiritimatiellia bacterium | reverse complement strand
GCTCTTCCGATCTCTTGAAGATTGGGACATGGCAAGGTGCAAGCCGATTGTCGAGGGTCGGCTGCTCGGTGTCGTCCGCCGCTATCTTGGTGATCAGGTTCAGCGCATGGTCTCCCCGCCATACGTCGATGAAGGCAGGCGCTCCTTCCCCGTTCCCGATGAAAGCGCCACTATCGGCGTGCCGGTCGCCACGTTCCCGAGGTATCTCCGGTGTCCGACATGCACCTTCCTCGCGCCTGTGGATTGCGGCTTGTTCGAGTTGAGGGTGGATGCCCGCAGGCCGGAGCGCACCCGCTACGTCCACGTGAACTGCTCGAAAGCGCCCAAGCCGCCGACCGCGCTGCCCGCCCGCTTCCTTATCGCCTGCGAGCGGGGCCACCTCGACGACTTCCCCTACAAGGAATACGTCCATGGCGGGCCAACCCCGTGCAAGAGCGTGCTCGAACTGCGGGAGATCGGCGCTTCCGGCGAAGCGACCGATGTGCTCGTCTGCTGCAAGACCTGTCTAAAGAAGCGCACGATGGCCGAGGCGTTCAGCGAGGCGGGGCGGGAGAAGTTGCCCGCGTGCAGGGGCCGGCGACCGCACCTGCGCGACTTCGTCGAAAAGCCCTGCGATCAACTGGTCAAGCCGATTTTGCTCAACGCATCCAACCTCTGGTTCTCGGTGACAGTCACAGCGCTGTCCCTGCCGGTCGGTGAGAACGAATTGGATGCGTTGGTGGACGACAAGTGGGGCATCCTCGCCGACGTTGATGACACTGCAACGCTCAAGTATCTCCGCAAACAGGGGAAACTGGGCGGGTTCGACAAGCACTCGGAGGACGACATCCTCGCGGCGATCAAGAAGCGGACATCCGGCGAGGAGACCCCCGTGGAAACGGCGGACCTCAAGTCGCCGGAGTGGGCGCTGTTCACCGAAGGCGATGAGAAGGTCGGGAACAAGGACTTCAAGGTCAAGGCGGTCAAGCCGCCGGACGAGTTCAAGAGCCACATCGACCGCGTGCTGCTCGTCGAGCGCCTGCGCGAGGTCACGGCGCTCACGGGGTTCACGCGCATCGCCTCTCCTGGAGACTTGCCTATGTCCGGCGAGAAGGCCGTCCAGCGTCGGGTACCGCTGACGCGCAAGCCGCCGGTGATCGTGCCCGCCTCCGAGGTGAGGGGCGAGGGCATCTTCCTGACTCTCAACGAAAAGCGAATTTCGGAGTGGCTCCCGCGAGGCAGGGACAGGGAGATCGCGCTAGAGCAGGCCCACAAACTATGGTGCAAGAACCGCCGACTGGAAACCGCCGACTCCCCCTTCGCCGGACTCCGCTATGTGATGGTTCATACGTTCTCCCACGCGCTGATGCGGCAGTTGGCCTTGGAGTGTGGTTACAGCGCCGCCAGTCTCAAGGAGCGCATCTACGCCCGCGAGGCGGACGATGACGGCCCCGCGATGGCCGGTCTGCTGATCTACACGGCAGCGCCCGACAGCGAGGGGACGCTGGGCGGGCTGGTGAGCCTTGGGCAGCCCGAACGCCTTGGCCGCCACATCCGGAACGCCTTGGAGGCGATGCGCCTCTGCGCCTCCGACCCCCTGTGCGCCGAACACCAACCATACGCGGAGGAGCCGACGCTGCACGGTGCAGCGTGTCATGCCTGCATGTTCTCGCCCGAGACCTCGTGCGAGCGCCAAAACCGGTTCCTCGACCGGAACGTGTTGGTCAAGACGGTGTCGCCGACCTCGTGGGGCTTCTTCGAGGAGAGTTGACGATGGGCGAGGGTAAGAAGGCCTTGGTTGACGGGATTGCGCTGCTGGGGAGGGAACTGCCCTGCGACAGCCTTGATCGGATGGCCGATGCGCTCGGGGCCATGCAGGCGGGTGCCGTCCGGCGCACAGCCGCAAGCGCCCTGACCTCGCCGGACGCCCGTGAACAAGTTGAGCGTTTCTTTGACCTGTGGGAGAGGGACTCGCCTGACACCACGCCCGCCGAGGTTGCGTTGGCGCTTCGGGCCGCAGGACAGGTGGACGACTACCATCGGCAGCGGCAGACCATCGAGGTTGTCTGGACCGGCCCCGCGCCGCAGGGGACGACGCTCCGGCGTACCGACCAGGTTCTGCTGGACATGATACGGAACGCCAAGGAGAGCCTGACCATCGTGTCCTTTGCAGCGTACAAGGTGCAGCACCTCAAGGAAGCCCTGATCGAGGCCGTCGGGCGCGGCGTCAAGGTGACGTTTATCTTGGAGTCCGAGAAGGAGAGCGGCGGGATGGTCTCGTTCGACCCGTTGAACGCGCTCGGGTCGGAACTGGCCTCGAAGGCGGCGGTCTACGTGTGGCCCCACGACAAGCGGGAGAAGGACGCGCACGGCCACTTCGGGTTGCTCCATGCCAAGTGCGCCATCGCGGATCGGAAGGCGCTGCTCGTGTCCAGCGCCAACCTCACGGAGCATGCGCTGGCGATCAATATGGAACTTGGGTTGCTGATCCGTGGCGGCGACGTGCCCGAGAAGGTGGCGGGGCACTGGGAGGGGCTGATTGAATCTGGGACCCTCGTCCTCTCTAGCCCAGTGTAAAAACGGCGCAGGAAAAACGGTCTTTGGGTATACGATACGCTCGCGAGGCTACTAGAAGTTGAGGTATTGAAGGCCGTCTTTACACTATCATGCCCTTCTGGTATTGCTGAGGCAGATGACGAACGCACACGATCCAAATCCATCACTGGTGGCCCTGCGCGGCCAATTGATGCAATATGCCGCCAAGCATGAACGAGATGTGCGCGGTATGTTTGTGTGTCTTGATCGCGAGGGTATCAATGTTGCTGAGCAATTCAGATCGAGGATCGCATCTGCACAAGAGGAGCGGACACTACCTGTCGGGAAGTGGTTGGTTCTCAGTGATCGCAAAACCATTGACGGTCAAGACAGGACGGTCACAGGACGAATACTAGTTCTGACCACTAACAACAGCAGGGTACTATTGGTGGTCAGCGCAGAACCTGCCGTATTTTGTAATAGACTACTGGTTCCATTGGTGGACCAGTGCAGACCGCGTCTGTCATTTCCTAATTTGACCTCGAAGTCGTTGATGAAGTTGTTGCTAGATTCGTCGAAGCACCCTAAGTTGGCCAACTTCAATATTACTGAACACACCGTGCGTAGCAGGATTCTCGGAAAAAAAGCAGGCCGCAGGGTTCGGTCGGAGAGAGTGTGGACTGACGAGACGGTACAGCAAGTTCTCGTCAGCCTCCAAGAACGTGCCCAATGGCTTCAGAGCGCCACTTTCACCTATCAGTTACAAGGCGATCAGAGCCACGCAGAACATGTCGGGCAAATCTCCAGACGGTGTTTGTTCAAAGTAAGAGGTGAGATTGATTGGTTCTGGGACAATGTAGTTGACCGCATGCTGGAGGAAGCAACCCAAGTTGTTAAGTTCTACTCGGGTCGCTCACGATCTGACACCGCTGATCATGTGCCGAGACCCATTGTTATCGAATATAATGATGCGATGTTTAGTGACAAGAGTCAGAACCAGCGCCTGAAAAGGACGCTTCAACAACTTCCGAGGTGTGCTACTTCTGTAATTCACGCGAATCCGTATTTCAGAGCATCAGTTGTTGATTTCACCGATGGTTCATCCTACGAAGTGTGGGTGCTCTCTGAGCACAGAATTGTCATTGTTCCACAATTTCGTGCGAGTCTATCTTCTGCTGGAAGGGTGTGCGACTTCATCTTGGCACGGTTTGCCGAAGGTGAGGTAAAGGACTTGGAATATGCAGCCGAGAGTTGATAATAATTTGGTGAAAAGCATGCGGCAGCAGATCGACACATACAATGATACTGTGGATGCCATTATTTGCTTGGGACATGCACTTATTTGGGATGACGGAAGTAAAACATTTAAGAAGGGGGCTGGTTATCGTCTCGGGCGACGGATGGATACCTCGCAACACAATTCGGTCAGTCCGAACACGCAGGTCACACCTGATCTTGTCGTCGTGGTTACGAATGACTACGGTGTGATTGCAGAGGCAAAGCCATCATTCCACGGTTCCGTTGGGTCTAGGCAAGCAGAACTGAAACAACTGATGAAATACGACGATGATCTGTGCGGTTGGATGGCGCCGAAAGAGTGTGTAGCGACAGCGGACATTGTGTTGATGGTGCACTATTCGCGGAAGGGTGACACGATTGATATTCTTGACGAAGCGGTCCGAACTGGCCAACTGAAAACGTCAAAAAGGCTGGCAGCCGTTTCCTTCGCAAGAACACCCCAAGTACAAGAGTTCATCTCGCTAGAGCATTTTTGGGGATCGTGGTCGGACAGCGTCATTCAACACCGCCTTCGTCCGCTTCCAGTCCCCCTAGAACGGGTTCGGCCCTTTTGTACACTTCAACTTTACGATTCAGAACCGCCATTGCCTCTGCTGTTACAATTGACTTGGGATCACGTGTTCAGCCGGATGGTGCCCGAAGAAAAGTTCCAAGACCCGACGAGTCGCCAATTTGAAGTTGTATGCGATGTTGGCATGGTAAGAGATCAATTAGCAGAAACTTGCGGCCAACAACGGTCCGAAAAACGTCAGCCGGAAATACCGCGTCGCGATTGGGTAAAAAAGATGTTCGATCTCCTCGTAAAAAAAAGACTGGCCGAGAAACTGAACGATGGTGACGATAAGTACAAGGTATTCTACAGTAGAAAGCCGGATGCTTTGGAGTACTTCATCAAAGCCTGTGCGGTTCGTCCGGTTAAAAGCGGCGTGCGCGGTGCCAGTCGAAAGAAAAAGCAAAAGCCTCACCCTGGACAGCAGTCCATGAGGTTCTAAGATCGGCGACAAGCATCTGTTACGACGTAACGATGCGCACCCAGAAACTAGTTCACTCACGCAGTTTGACCCATGGCATGACATCGTTTCGTGTTAGAGGGTCGTATTGCCTGAAAATCACGAGATTGTCCCTATCCATCAAACGAAGTTCTGAAAGGACTTTGTCGAGCGGGACGCCGATTTGATCCGCCAATTTGGTTGCACGGAGGAACACTTCTTTTTCCGAGCAGGATTCATTTGCATTAGCGCTCTGCCTTCTCCTGAGTTCATGGATGATCGTATGACGTAGGCTCTCGTTACTATGGCCTGTCATTTGTCTCCCTCCATTTCAGCGTTCCTCACAACGTCACGGCCAAACATACGCAGGCCATCGGTGCGCCTGCTGTGCCGCCATGCGTGCACCGTGGAGGGCGATCTGCGCGTGACCTCGACCCCGTGGGGGGCGCTCGGCTCCCACGCGCGCTCGTTTTCCTTCACACGTATGTGATACCCGCCTTCGACGGTGACGATGGCTGTTCCGGAGTGGCAGGTGCCAGCCGTAGAGCACTGATGGCAGCCTGCCTCGGCTGAGGTGTCGTCCATCCACTCCAAAGTGTCCTGTTTGTGGGCTACACTCGAAACCGCTCAGGCGGGACCAAGAGACCACCTCTACGGGTCTACAGACCGCTACAGGTTTTCTATGTTTTTCAGTATCTGCCTTGAATCCGGTCGTTCCAACCGAACCCCACTCACCGTGGCCGATAGTAGTAATAGAACTGTCGAAGCGGTTGAGCGATCAACCAGAGAGGGAGGTGTGGGATGGCCAAGGTTGTTGGCGGCGAAACATTCCTCACGGCGGGCGAGGCGGCTACCATCTTGCGGCTCCGCACCTCCACGATCTACGAACTGGCGCGCCGCCGAAAGTTGCCATTCGCCAAGTTCGGCAGGGCCATCCGGTTCC
>JAQULY010000383.1 GCA_028718445.1 Kiritimatiellia bacterium | reverse complement strand
ACGCCAGACAGGTCTTCTCGCCGCACTTCCGGCAGTTGATGCCCGGCAGACGCTTGTAGACTTCCAGCGCCGGCGGTCGCGAACGCCGCTCGTATAGCGGCGTGATGGCATCCCTGCGCAGCCAGGACTCATTGACCAGCCGGCGAATTCACTCCAACACGCGCCAGGCATCCGTAATGTCGTCCGCCTTGGCGATCGTGATCCGGCGCGGATAGAATGAAATCAACCGATAGGCGTCCTGGTAGGTGTACGTCTCGCAATCGCGAGCATAGGAACCGGCAGGCATCTCGGCGTTCACATACGGCAGCACGGGGGCAAGGTCACCGGCGACATGCGCAATCAGGCGCAACTTCGCGGTGTCCGCCACGCAGGGAGCCAGCACCATGATCGCGCAGGCCCCCATGATGTCACCGTCAAAAACCTTCGGGGCCTCGGCCGACACGGGGTGCGCGGGCGTCTTGAAGTCCACCCAGCCGGAAACCAGGATGCCGGCGTCGCTGAGTACGGGCGCGGCATCGCCTCCGGCGCGGAGAGCTGGTACGGCCACGCTCCCGAATCCAGGATCGGGAGAGATGGATGCGAACGCTATGCCGTGCGAGTTCAGCGTCTCGACCGCGCTGACGTACAGCCGCCTGTTCGCAAATGTCGTCAATCTATCCATAACTGCATGCTTAGCGCGCTGAGTAGATCAGGTAAAGACCGCCGATGATGACCAGTACGGCGCAGACCTTCCTGAGGATTAGCGCGCCTTTGGACTTCTCGTTCCAGTTCAGATAGTGCTGGACCACCTCCGTGAAGGTGCCGGCCAGCACGATCACGCTGCAATGGCCCATGCCGTAGAGCAGGAGCAGCAGAATCCCATAGGGCAGGTTCGTGGCCGCCAACCTGAACGTCACGGCCAGCATCGGGGCCATGAAGGCGAACGTGCAGGGCCCAAGCGCCACGCCGAAGATCAGGCCCAACAGGAACGCCGCCAGCATCCCCTTGCGCTTCATGCCCACCTGGCCCGGACCGGATCCCAGCATCGGGATGACGCCCAGCAGATGCAGTCCAACCACGAAGAAGATCACGGCGACGAAGTAGTTGCCATAGCGGCCCACGTCACCCATCATCCGGCCGGCCGCCGCCGTGATGGCGCCGATCACGCCAATCGTGATCAGAATGCCCACCGCGAAGAGCAGGGCGATCGTAAACGCCCGCCGCGTCGTGATCCGCCCTTGCTCGTCAATGAAACCCACGATCAGTGGGATGCTAGCCAAGTGGCAGGGACTCAGAAGGATGCTGAGCACACCCCAGACAAAGGCGGCCGTCAGCGCGATACCGGCCGAACCTTCGACGGCGTGGGAGAGAATGGTAAAAAGGTGGTTCAAGGCTGGTGGTGGGTGGGAGTGTGAGAGTGTGAGTGTGAAACTGGAAACTAGGAACTTGAGACTGGCAGGTTAGGGAGAGAGTTTTGGGCGCGTTGACTTGATGAAGGCGTTGAGTTTTGGCCCGAGGGCGGTGACCAGAGCCTTGTATGGCACGATTTCAGAGTCCGAAATTACCTTCCGGCGGAAAGCTTTACGAAGCCAGCATTTGGTTTCCTCGAACGAGCCGCGCGCGTAGAGGTAGAACTTCTTTCTGTCTGCCGGTGTGTATCGCCCATAACCTTCCGCTATGTTGGCCGCGATACTGTCGGCTGCACGAACGATCTGTAGTCCGCGGGTGTGCTGTACCTTATGGTCCCACTGGTCATATGCATTCCAGATCAGATCCGACAATTCCTCGCTCAGCCTGTACACATCCAGTTCATAGACTTCTTTCATCTCTGCCTCCCAGTTTCCAGTTTCGAGTTTCCAGTTTCGAGTCTGGACCATTCCCTATTGCACCAGCTCGACCCCGAACTCCTTCCACTTCGCCAGGATGTCCTCCTTGCCGAAAAACCCTTCGTGCCGAAACAGTTCCTTTCCAGTCGCATCGTAGAAGATCTGCGTCGGAATCACGTTGATCCCGTACTTCTTCCCGGCGTCTGGGTTCTCCCACACGTCGATGAATTGAACATCCAGCCTCCCAACGTACGTCTTCTTCAACTCCTCCAGGATGGGCGCCATCATCTTGCACGGGATGCATTTCGTCGCCCCGAGGTCCACCAGGCGGGGGAGCGCCTGTCCTTGACTCGGCGCGCCCGGCCCCTCGGCCGAAGCCCGTGTCTCCGTCGCCGTCGGCGTGGCCGCCGGGGCCTCTTTCTGCTTCCCGACGTTCTTCGCGATCAACACGCCCGCCACCGCCACCGCCAGGGCGATCCATATCCACTTCCCCGGACCGCCGCAGCAACTTTCGCCACTGCCTCCGCACCCGCACCTTGCCCCTCCGTCCTTCTTCTCTTCCGTCATGGGTGTTCTCCGTTCCCAAGCCTCAGCACGTCAACTTCGCCGCCCCGGCCGCCGCGACCTTCGCGACGACATCCGCCGTCGGCGGGGTCTTGCCCTTTGCCATGCCCAGATCGCCCAGTTGCAGGTGCTCGTACTTCTTGAACCCCGCCTGCTCCAGGCTGTTCTTCGCGCAGTTCGCCGGGCAGCCGTCAATCGCCAGGATGCGTGCCGCCGACTCCGTCGTCGCCATGATCCCCGAAACCCGCCCGCCGATCCCGGCCAGGCAGTACATCTTGCCCGCGCCGTCCTTCGTCAGCTTCCGCGCCGCCCGGTCCGCAATCGCGCCAACATCCGCCGCACCGGAACACGCGAAGATCAGTTTTGGAGCCGCACCGCACGCACACGCATTCTTGTCGCTCATGGTTATTCTCCCGTTACCGTGGTGTTTACGCGAGGAACGCCTTGATGTCCTCTACACTCAACACCTTGCCCGCGCTTTTGACCTGGCCGTCGACCACGAGGGCCGGGGTCATCATCACGCCGAACTTCATGATGTCGGCGATCTTCTGGACTTTCTCGACTGTGGCCGCAATGTCGAGCGCCTTGACCGCCGTCTCGACATTCGCCGTCAGCGACCTGCATTTCGGGCAACCGGTGCCCAGAACCTGTATACGTCTCACGTCATGGTCCTTTCAGTTCACGATAGCGCCAAACACGATCCCCGTGATCGTCGCCATGACGACTACGAGCCCGACAAAGGTCAAGGTCTTCTTCAGCCCCAGAATCGAGTTGATCACCAGCATGCTCGGCAGTGAGAGTGCCGGGCCTGCCAGCAGCAGCGCCAAGGCCGGGCCCTGGCCCATCCCGCTGTCTATCAGCCCGCGCAGGATGGGCACTTCCGTCAAGGTTGCGAAGTACATCAGCGCCCCCGCAAGGGATGCGAAGAAGTTCGTCCACACCGGCCAGATCAGGCTCAACCACCCCGGGACACTCCCGGCATCCTTCCCGATGAGGGACAGGAGGGCTGACGGCGAATCGCCCACCAGCGCCTGAATCCAGATATTGGGAACAATCCCGGCATCCTTGCCTTCCGGGCTTCCCAGGAAGAATCCGGCCGCGAGCACGCCGCCAAACAGCAAGGGCAGAATCTGCTTGGCGAAACCCCAAGTCTGGTCGCGCCAGTCCTTGAGTTCAGCGCCGCCAAAGAAGGTCAGCCCCGCCAGCCCTGCCGATCCCGCCGCAAAGGCGGCGACCGGATATCCCGGGAACGCTACGGCCAAGACCACCGCCGGAATCGCCGCCAGCCCGATCCAGGCCAGGCGAACCTTGAAGAAGCGCCACAGACACCCGCCCATGAGAACCGCAAACAACGCCGTGGTGACCCACTTGGCCTTGAAGATCGCATACCACAGGCCGGTCGTTTCCATCGGCTTGCCCCAGTTGGCGAACACCAGGATCCCGACCATCGCGAAGAAGTACAGAGCAACTTGCCAGAGGGGGCGGTTACTATGCTCGTCGTCGCCGATAAACACCTCCTGCGCCTGCGCCGCCTTGGCCCGCTCCTCCTTCAGGAAGATGAGGTGCATCAGCAGACCGATGACCACACTGAAGGCAACGGCTCCGACTGCCCGGGCCACGCCCAATTGCCAGCCGAGTATCCGCGCCGTCAGGACGATGGCCAGCACATTGATGGCCGGACCGGAGTAGAGAAAGGCCACGGCGGGGCCAAGCCCCGCGCCGCGCATATAGATGCCGCCGAACAGGGGGAGCACGGTGCAGGAACAAACGGCGAGGATGGTGCCGGAGACCGACGCCACCGAATACGACAACCACCTCGAGGCCTTGGGTCCGAAGTATTTCATCACCGCGGCCTGGCTGACGAACACCCCGATGGCGCCGGCGATGAAGAAGGCCGGGACCAGGCAGAGGAGGACATGTTCCCGCGCGTACCATTTTGCGAGCTTGAACGCCTCAATCAGCGCGCCTTGGAAGCGCGATGCCTCGACGGGCAGGTAGTAGAGCACCAGGAAGAGGCCGATCAGCCATCCCAGTACCTTCAACTCCTTGTGGTTGCCTTCGCTCATGGTTCAATCACTTGTCGGCCTCTGGCCGCATCGGTCTGACGTTTGGCTTCGGCGCGGATCACCCCCATTGCGCAATCGAACATGCTCAGGACACACGGGGTCAGGAGTCGCAGAAAGCACCTCACGCCATCGCGCCGCTCGCAGACGATGCCGACGTTCCGCAATTCCGCGACGTGGCGGCAGAGCGTGGACTTGTTCATCGGGAAGAGCGGCTGCAACTCGCAGATGCAGCGCTCGCCCCGGCTCAGCTCGTCCACGATCTTCAGCCGCACGGGACTCGCCAATGCCTTCATCACGCGTGCACGCGCCTTAAGTTCTTCTGGGCTCATGGCGCGTTAGTATACAGCATTGTTGCGCAACAATGCAACAACGCAGACGGGATTTAGGATTTCGGCAGGAGTGGGGCGGACAGATGTGGACTTTCGTTTCTTTGATGAGAGTGCCCACGGTGATTCGGGTGCCGCGATACTCTTAACCGCCACGCTTGACCGGATACGCTTAACCGGATCATCTTACGCGAAGCTCAACTCTGAACTTTCAATGATGTCCCCACGACAAACCGAAAGCGGCGGCAAGCCGCCGCAGTCCAAAGCGGCTGCGCCACTTATGGCCAACCGCACACTCCCCATGGTTAACCTACTCGCAACGACTGGTTGACAATCGCGCGGGGCGGGCTACACTGGGCCGCATGTCCGAGGACTTCAGTTCCGCCGCCGCCGCGCGGGTGCTGGCCTGTTTTCCCTCCGTGGGCGCGACGGTCTCCGGCGAGCACGTCGCCCGGCGGCTGGGGTTGTCGCGTACGGCCGTCTGGAAGCAGATGCGCGCGTTGCGCGCCCGCGGATACAAGATCGAGTCGCTGGGCCGGCAGGGATACCGCCTGGCCGCCGTCACCACTGCGCCCGTGCCCACCGAGGTGCAGCCGCGCCTGCGCACGCGGACGTTGGGCCGCGAATTGCACTACCTGACCGTGACGTCCTCGACCAACCGCGACCTGACGCGATTGGCCGAAGCCGGCGCGCCGGAGGGCACGGTGGTCGTGGCCGAGTGCCAGCAGGCCGGCCGCGGACGCATGACGCGCGGCTGGTTCTCCCCGCCCGGTGGCGGCTTGTACTTCTCCGTGCTGTTGCGTCCTGAGATCGAGCCGGCCCGGGCCACCAGCCTGCCGCTGATCGTCGGGCTGGCCGTGGCGCGCACGGTGGAACGGTGCGTGCCGGGCCTGCGCGCGGAGGTTAAATGGCCCAATGACATTCTTGTCGAAGGCCGCAAGATCTGCGGCATCCTGTGTGAGCTGCAGGCCGAATCGGATCGCATCCACCACATCGTCGCCGGCATCGGCATCAA
>JAQULY010000382.1 GCA_028718445.1 Kiritimatiellia bacterium | reverse complement strand
GGCGGAGGCAAGACCACCCTGCTGAAATTGCTGCTCGGACTGGTCGAGCCGCACTACGGCACGGTGCGCGTAATGGGCGCGTCGCCGCTCAGCGTGCGCCAGCGCATCGGGTATGTGCCGCAACACTTCCAGTTCGATGCGCGCTATCCCGTCAGCGTGCGCGACGTCGTTCTGACCGGCCGCATCGAACGTCGCCGCTTCGGTCCGTACCGCCGCGATGACCGTGACGCCGCGGCCACGGCGCTGGAGCGGGTCGGTTTGGCCGGACTGGCTGGCCGTGCGTTCGCCGCGCTTTCGGGCGGGGAGCGCCAGCGCGTGCTGGTGGCGCAGGCGCTGGCTTCGCAGCCGGAGTTGCTGCTGCTTGACGAGCCTACCGCCAACGTTGACAGTGTGGTGGCGCAGCAGTTGCACGCGCTGTTCGCCTCGCTGGCCGGCGAGATCACGGTGGTGCTGGTGTCGCACAACCTGAGTGTGGTGGCGGCCCAGGCGACGTACATCATCTGCGTCAACCGCACCGCCGAGATGCATGTGGCCGAGGAGATGCCGCACAGTCATTTCCGCACGGCGGCGGGCATCGAGCTGATGCTCGTGCAGCACGACGCCAAGTGTCACGTGATCGATGCCACGGCCGCGCTAGACGCGCCGCACGCCGGTTCGCCGGAGGCGGGGAGACGCTGAAATATGCAGATGCACACCACGAGCGTCACGGAACGGGCGTTGCTGGTGCAGGTTATCCACGGGCGGCGCGATCCGGCGGAGGCCGCCGACTCGCTCGAAGAACTGGCGCGTCTGGCGGACACCGCGGGCATGGTGGTCGCCGGCCAGATGACGCAACGGCGGCCGCGTCCGGATGGCGGCTACCTGCTGGGGCGCGGCAAGGTCGAGGACGTGCGCGCGGCCTGTGAGGCCAAGCAAGCCAACCTGTTGCTGTTTGACAACGAGTTGAACGCCATCCAGGCGCATAACCTGCGCAAGACGCTGACAGTGCCGATCCTGGACCGCACCGAGGTCATTCTGCAGATTTTCGCGCGCCGCGCGCGCACAGCCGCCGCCCAAGTGCAGGTCGAACTGGCGCAGCTCGAGTTCCTGCTGTCGCGCATTCCTGAAGCGGCCGCGCAACAGCGCTTCAAGGGCGGTACCAGCATGCGCGGGCCCGGCGAAAGCCATCTGCAGCTCCGCAACGAGCCCATGCGCCGCCGCATCCGCGATCTGCGCAAGCGTCTGGACGAGATCAACGCCCAGCAGTCGCGTCAGCACGTCAAGCGCCAGTGGCCGGTGGTGTGTCTGACGGGTTACACGAACGCCGGCAAGTCCACGCTGCTAAACCGCCTGGCCGGCGGCGACGCCTACGTGGATGACCGCCTCTTTGCCACGCTCGACACCAAAACGCGCATGGTTAGCCTGGGCACGGGACGGCGGATTCTGCTGACCGACACGGTCGGCTTCATCCGCCACCTGCCGCACGCCTTGGTGGCTTCCTTCCGCTCCACGCTGGATGTCGCGGCGCAGGCCGACCTGTTGCTGGTAGTGGCGGATGCCTCGCACCCGCGCGTGCAGGACCATCTGATGGTCAGCCTGGAGACGCTGCGGGAAATCGGCGCCGGCGATGTGCCGCGACTGCTGGTGCTAAACAAGTGCGACCGCGGGGACGCTTCGCAGGCCTTGCTGCACGGCCCCGAACAGGCGCCCCAGGCCATTCCCGTCTCGGCTCTGACCGGTCACGGATTGGAGATGCTGAAGCAGGCCATGCTGGACGAACTGCGCCGGTCATGTCCGCTGTGGCAACTGCCGCCTGGTGAAACGGCAAGGCGCTAAGTCCGTAAGGGCCGGCACAGCGCGGCAATCGCCTCGAACAGCACCACCACCGCCAGCAGCACCAACAGGACCGCCACCCAGATCACGGGATCGGCGACGGCGGCGGCAAAGGGGCGGTTCGTGATGATGCGCTCCAGCCCCCAGACGCTCATGACGTACATCCAGACCGCCGGCAGGCCCGTGACCGCCAGCATCAGACGCGAGCGTTGGGTGCGCCAGAGCCAGACCGTAATGCCGGCCAGCGTCAAGGCCGCGAGCAGTTGATTGCTGGCGCCGAAAAGGCCCCAGAAGAGCTTCCAGGCCGGAATCTCCTTGCCCGCGCTGTCGGTGACGGAGCGGGTCACGAAGAACAGCGGCACGAGCGTGGTGGCGGCGGTGCCGGCAACCTTGCCGGCTAAACCCTTCAGCCCGACCAGTTCCTGCAGGATGTAGCGTCCGAGGCGTGTGCAGACGTCGAGCGTGTCGTAGACGAAGGTCGTGAAGGCCATCAGTCCGAAAGAGATGCCAAAGACCGGATCAATCCCGAGCGTGCCCAGGAACGAGCCGATGCCCTGCGCGTAGATCAGGTTGGGCTGCGGATTCTTGAGGGCGGGAGCCCCGGGCGCCAGCTTCATGACGCAGCAGAGCGAAATCACAGCCACCAGACCTTCGAGCAGCATCGTGCCGTATCCTATCGGCCGGGCATCGGGCTCGACCCGCAACTGCTTGGAGGTGGTGCCCGCAGCCACGATGGCGTGAAAGCCGGAACAGGCGCCGCAGGCGATCAAGATGATCAGCATCGGGAAAAGCGTCTCGCCAGCGGGTGTCCGCCATCCGCGAAAAGCCGGATAGGCCACCGTGTCGCCGCCCAGCAGAATGCCGAGCAGCCCGCCGGCAATCGCGATCAGCAGGAAGAATCCGCCGAGATGGCCGCGCGGCTGGAGCAGCAACCACATCGGCGTAATCGAGGCCAGGAAACAGTAGACCAGCAGCAGCACATCCCAGCGTTTGACGGCCACGGCGTCGTTGACGCCGAGCAGGGCGCCCAGATCGAGCGGGATGTACTGGCCGACCCAGATTGCCACACCGACCAGCGGGACGAAGACCAGCGTCGCCCAGAGCAGCGACATCCGGGCGTAACGCATCAACGCTCCCATCAGCAGCGGCAGCGCCAGGTAGAGCAGGGACGACGTGGCAATGCCTCCGCCGGTGACCGTCCGGCCGTCCTCCAGTTTCTGCAGGCCCACAAAGCTGCCGGCCGTGATGTCCGTGAAGGCCACGATGATGTAGACGAGGGCGAACCACATGAATATCAGGAAAAGCATGTAGGCGCGTGGGGTCATGTAAAGTCGCATCAGCTCGCCGATCGAGCGCGCGCGATGCCTGATGGAGGCCACGAGCGCGGTGAAATCGTGGACGCCGCCCACGAAGATGGACCCCAGCAGAATCCAGATCAGTGCCGGCAGCCAGCCGAACATGACTCCGGCCACGATCGGCCCGACGATCGGTCCGGCCGCGGCGATGGCCGAGAAGTGCTGTCCGAGCAGGAAGCGCGGCGGGATCGGCACGTAGTCAACGTCATCGCGCATTTCCACGGCCGGAGTGCGGGTCTGCGGATCGAGTCGCAGGCGTCGGGAGAGAAACCGTCCATAGACACGGTAGGCCAGCAGGAGCAACAGGCCGCAAAAGGCGATAACAGTCAACAAATGCATCGTTAGTCCTCAGTTGGTGAAAATAAGTGTAACGCCATCAGCCGCCGCGACACAAGCGCCCGCATTGACTCTCCAGCGAAGAGCGGGTACTTTTCGTTACGCGTCCATGACACCATGAAATCCGATCGCATCAAGAACTGGCCCAAGGAAGAGCGCCCGCGCGAGAAACTGCTCGCGGAAGGCGCCGAGAAGCAGACCGACGCCAATCTCCTCGCGGTCATACTGCGGGTCGGGCGCGGGACGTTCAAGAAGGGTGAGACAGGACAAAGTGCGCAGGCGCTGGCCCATGCCATCCTCGACGATTTCAGCGGACTGAAGGGACTCGACCGCGCGACGGTTCAGGAACTTCTCGCGGCCCCCGGCCTCAGTGACGCCAAAGTCGCGCAGCTCAAGGCCGCTTTCGAACTGGGAAAGCGCGTGTGCCAGCGGAAATTGAACGCGGTCTCGGTTTTGTCGTCGCAAGCCATCGCCGATCGCTTCCGCCCGCGCTTCACCGGCACGCGCCAGGAGACCGTGATTGCCGTCTTTCTGAACGGCCAGAACAAGATTCTGGGCGAAAAGGACATCACGGAGGGTACGCCCACCCAGGCCACCGTGTACGTGCGCCGCGTGATCGAGGAAGCGCTTCGCGTGTCCGCCGCCGCCGTGGTCCTGGTTCACAACCATCCGTCCGGCAGCCCGGAACCGTCCGCCGGCGACGACGACACCACGCGCGACCTGTCGAAGGCGTGCAAACTCGTTCAACTGGTGCTGCTTGACCATGTTATTATCGGCGAGTCGGAGCATTACAGCTACTCCGACCAGGGGCGGCTTAGCGAACTTGCCACCGAGTAGAAGGAGGCCGTATGGCCAGGAAACCACCAAACCCACAGCCCTATGCCAAGCCGGATCAGATACCAATCCGCCCGAATAAGATCTTCAGCCGCGTGCGGAAGACGTGGCTGGTCCAAACACCCGAAGAACTCGTTCGCCAAACCTTCCTGGACGTGGTGCTCAATGAGTACGGCTTCAAGCTCGAGCAGATCGCCGAAGAGGAGGAGATCACGGGCCACCGTGGCACCGGGCACGCGCGCGCCGACTTCGTAATCTGGCGTACGGTGCAGGACAAGAAGGACCGGAAGCCGCCGCTGATAATCGTCGAGTGCAAGTCCGACAACGTCACCATCAAGCCAGCCGACTACGCCCAGGGCGACAACTACGCCCGCATCACCAATGCGCCATTCTTCGTCACTCACAACACGCGGGAAACCCGCTTCTGGCGCGTCCGCAAAGACCGCATGCCCGGCTACATCGAGGAAATCGAGACCATTCCTCACGCCGACGCCAGCGATAAGGATATCGACGATATTCTCAAGGCACTGAAGACTTTCAAGGAGGATGAATTCGCCGACCTTCTTCACAAGTGCCACAACGTGATCCGCAACCGCGAGAAGAAGGATCCCGTAGCGGCCTTCGACGAGATCGCCAAGGTTCTGTTTATCAAGGTTCACGTCGAACGCGACTTGAGGAAGAAGCGACTCCGCCAGAACCGTTTCAGCGAAGACTACATCAGGCAACTTCCCGGCGAACAGCCGCTCGACATGCTCTTCCAGGATACCAAGCGCGCATACGCATCGGACGGTATTTTCAGCAGAGACGAGACACTTAACCTGAAACCCGCGACAGGCCTGGAAATCGTGAGGCTCTTGCAGAGTTATGACCTCTCTGACACCAGCGAGGATATCAAGGGAATCGCCTTCGAACGTTTCCTCGGCCGAACGTTCCGGGGCGAGATCGGGCAGTTCTTCACTCCGCGTTGCATCGTCGAGTTCATGGTGCGCATGGTGGAGCCAAAAGAGGGGGATGTCGTTTGCGATCCTGCCAGCGGTTCGGGCGGCTTCCTGATCCGATTCTTCGAGATTGTGCGCGAACAGATCCTTGCAGACGCCGACCGCCAGTACCAGGAGTACAAGGCCCAGTTGGACGGCAAGAGGGGCCTCTCAGAGGCAAAACGCGCCGAACTACTTCGCACACGGTTCGACGCCATCCAGCGGGAACTGGATCAGACCGTGAAGGATTCCCGCCTCTGGAAACTCGCCAACCGCTGCATCTACGGCACCGACGCCAACGACCGCATGGCCCGCACCAGCAAGATGAACATGATCATGCACGGCGACGGCCACGGCGGTGTGCACCACCATGACGGATTCCTCAACGTCAACGGCATCTTCGAAGGCCGCTTCGACATCATCCTCACCAATCCACCATTCGGCGCCAATGTCGAGCCGTCCGACAGATCGGAAGAG
>JAQULY010000381.1 GCA_028718445.1 Kiritimatiellia bacterium | reverse complement strand
TTTCAAACGCATCGCTTTCCTGCTGAATGGTTTCAAGCACTTCTCGATCGCGGGTGAAGGCGCGGAATTCGTTTTCCATGGACGCATCGTGCCGTTTGTCATCGAGCGTTGTCGCGACGTTCGCATCGAGAACATCCGGGTGGATTGGGAGCGTACCTTCACGTCCGAGGGCACGATCCTCGACAGTGGCGACGGTTTCGTCGACGTGGCGTTCTCAACCGCCTATCCCTATCGCATCCGCGACGGACAAGTCGTGTTCTGGGACGACGAGTACTTCGGCTTGCGCCCCCTGCTCCAGACCATGGAATGGGACGCGCGCAAGCGCGAGGTGCTGCCGGACGCCACGGACTACTACACGGCTAACCGCGCGGAGGAACTGGCGTCGGGCCACGTGCGGCTGAGAGGCCCCTACACCCGTCTGACGCCCGGCAACGTGCTCACCTTGAAGAGCGAGAACCGCTACTGCCCGGCCATCGCTGTTTCCGACAGCGCCGACGTGGAACTGAACGATGTGACGCTGCACCACGCGGGCGGCATGGGGGTCATCGCGCAAAATTCGGCCGATTTGCGCTTGCACCGCCTCGTCGTGACGCCACACCCCGATTCCGGTCGCATGATCTCCGTTACGGACGACGCCATTCACGCCGTGAACTGCAGCGGCGCTATCCTGATCGACCAATGCCGTTGTGGCGGCATGTGGGACGACGGGGTGAATATTCACGGCATCTATCGCAGTGTGTTCCGGCGAACCTCGGCCAATGCCCTTCTTGCCGAAGCGCGTCATTTTCAGCAACTGGGTATTGAGATCGCCGGTGCCGGCGACCGCATCGAGTTCGTTGATCCGTACACTCTGGCCACCGTCCACGAAGCCCGATTGAAGGCCGTTATGCCGCTGACCAGGCAGTTGACGCAATTCACATTCGCCGAACGGCTGCCCGCCTTGATCCGGGAGGGGTATGCGATGGCGAATCTCGACCGCACCCCCGCAGTCACCATTCGCAACAGCACGTTCCGCGGGAACAAGCCTCGCGGAGTGCTGGTGACCACACCGCGCAGGGTCGTGATCGAAGACAACACCATCCACACACCCGGCGCGGCGATCTACATCGCAGGCGACGCGAGTGCCTGGTTCGAGTCCGGCGCCGTGCGCGATCTGACAATCCGTCGCAACCTGTTCGACAACTGCAAGTACATGGCGCGCGCCACCGGTCTCGCAGTGATAGATATTGACCCGAAGATCGAGTCGCCGTCACTGGCTGCCGCCGCGTACCATCGCAACATCCGCATCACGGACAACCGCTTCCGATCCGCTCATACGGCGCTGATCCATGCTCGAAGCGTGGCGGGCCTGCGAATCGCGGACAACATTTGCGATCGGTCCGGCGAGTATCCTCCCTTGCCTACAAGCGCGCCGACAGTGGATCTGGACTCGTGCGAAGAGGTCACCGTAGACAACAACCGATTCCCCGCCACCGATGGTTCGACGGAGACCGAAGGACCCGCGTAAGTCAGATGTCCGATGGAGCCGCACACGCAACCCGCAGTCAATCTCCCGGCCGACCACGCTCGATCAACAAAATAGAGGCGCCTCAATCGCACTCCGCCACGCGCAAGATTTCCGCGGCTTGCGGCACGGACTCGGCCGTCATCCCGATGAGGAACTGCTTCAACCTCGAACCGAACTCGCGCTTGAGAGCGCGAAGGCCTTCCAGGGAGTGGCACGCGATGAACACCTTCTTGCCGGCATCTATTGTCTTGTGATGGAGCGGCCACCAGCGTCGGTCTTCGGACAACTCGCGACCGGCCCCGGGCGTCCACTGGATCATCCGCAGACGTGGAATGGACAGCAGGAGGTCGTGATGTCCAATGGCGCCGGGGCCGTCCCAGTGGTACATGCAGTAAGAGACCCGCTCGCACATCTCGGTCAACACGGGAACCATGAACTCCTTGAACATGGCCGGTGAGATCATGGCGGAGAAATCGCATTGGAACTTCGACATGCGGCCCGGCGCCCAGCACCAGAAGGCCGAACCGCCGACCTCGTCTCGCAACAGGTCGTAGAGCACATCGTAATAGCGGAAGTACAGATCGCCGATCCGGCGCAGGCTCCGCTGTACCCACTCCGGCCGCTCGATGAGATCGCTCAGGAGTGCCTCGACGCCGCGCATCGCGGCCAGCGTGTCCAATCCCTCAACCAGATCCGGGAAATGGAGCAGGAACTTGCCCCGGCCGATGCGCGCCTGCTCGCGAGCCAGGCGCAGAGAAAAGTTCCAGTAGAAGTTCTCCGGATCATAGCCGAATGCGGCACGGTCAGGATCGCGGACGAAGGGCTTGCACCAGACCGTGCCGGGCTGCTCCACGCCCTTGCAGCCGAGGTACAAGGCGAGACAATTGGGGGCCAAGTCAGGCGACACGGTGGGGACGGCCTCCGCCAGGTAATGCGTCTGGAGGCACGCGCGGGCGGCGAGGTTCACGCGGTAGGCGAAATCGGAGGTCGAATAGGCCGTGAGCCATCCCTTTGGCTCTGGTAAGGCGGGCACATTCTCAACGGGCGCGGTTCGCGGAACGCAGATCTGCATGGCCGGTCGGCCGATGTCGCCGCCTTGCCACCACGTCGTCAGCCGCTCCCGCACGGCATCCATGTCCTCTCGATATCGTAGTCCGCTCATCGTGCGTTACACTCGCCTGGGCCGATGGCGTCCGTGCGTCTGTCGAGGCCTGCTGCAGCGCCTAGGAAGAGACCGCTGCCGAAGCGGCCGGCCCCGAACGTGAAGGGTTCCGGCAGAGTGAACTCAGTCGTTGCCCAGACCGTGGCGGCGAACTCGGGAACGATGCCCCGCTTGGCGGCCCTGAGACCCTCGAACCGGATCAGCAGCGTGGTTTGAGCGTCCGCTCGGGCCGGTGTTGCGCACGTCACCGCGTCCGGCCTGCGTGCCACCGCGCTGATCCGTAATTCATCAATAGCCAGTGCGTCGGGTCGCGACGTGCAGCCCGGCCAGCCGCCGAGCAGCAGACGTGCATTCCGCCACAGCCGCAGCGTGCGCTGGGTCAACAGATCCTGTTGCGCGACTTCCCGTCCATCCACGTAGCACCAGATCGTCCGGCCACGCCAGGCCATGGCGAAGTGATACCACCGGTGCGGCTCCGTACGGTCGCCAAAACTGGCGAACATGGGATGCGCAACTTCATCGCCTCCAAGAGTATAGCCGACCCTGGCCTTGCAGTCGCGTCCTGATGGCGTGCGACGCCCCATGTCCTGGGTGGCGATGCCGATAGTGAACCCATCGCCAGGGTGAGCTGGATCTCCCCCAAGGACAGCCAGCACCGGTCCGCGATCGCGATAACCTTCGTGGGGTTCCATCGGGTCGAACCCAAACATGATCCAGAACTCGATCGTGCCTTCATCGGGATCCACTATGCCCAGGGCGGGAATCGGGATGCAGGGACTCTCGGACGCTGCCATGGCACCCGCCAGACCGGACATAAGCAATGTGACGTAGACGATCCACAGTCGTATCGTGGCGGTACTACACCGCTCTGTCGGTCGGCTGAACACTAGGGTTTCCTCCGGGATGGTTTGGGCTCCATGTGCAACAGACGCCAGCGCCAGTCCAGAATCTCGAGCGTGAGAGCGTCGCGTTCGATTGCTATCGGATCTTGCGGCGTGATCACGTCGACGATCGTCACGGCGTTGGCCTCAAAGCCCATCGCCGCCCAATCCACCTCGACCCGCGTCCGGACGTTGTTAGAGCTCGAGTTCGCGATCGTCAGCAGCGCGGCCCTGCCCCGGTTGAGGTGCAAGGAGGCTTGGATGTCCGGCCGTTCCGTTCGCACGATGCCCCCAACGTCCCACGGCGCCAGCCAAAGGCTCCCTTTCCACGGAAAGGCGCGCCAAGCGTCCCAGATCTTTGCCACGATGATGGAATCGTTCTCGTAACCTCGACCGTAGAATTCCCTTCCTCGGTCATCTTCCGCATAGGCATTCGGGAGCACGTAGGCAGGCACGGCTTTGATGAGCACATCAAGCAGGAGGGCCGTGCGCCACGAGTGAATGCGCTTCTCCGGATAGATGGGGTTGTTCCATCGGGTAAACGACACTGGAAGGCCGCACGGGTAACCGTAGAACTTGCCGACCCATACGTTCGGATCACGCAGAGCCGAGCCTTCGCCGCAGTGATGCACATCCACAAAGCTCTCCACCACGGGACAAATCAGGTGGGTGTTGTGGCTGTAGACGATCGAGTTCTTGCGATGCTGCGCATGGAACAACATCCAGATCCGTTTGTGCAATTCGCGGGTCGCAAACACGGGATAGCTTCCGCGAAGGCGCCCCCGATCGTCGTACCAGCCCGTGCCAGTATACGGATTGGCGGTCAATTCGCGATGGGCCGATGAATCCTGGTAGAGACCATCAATGTCCAGCTCACGGATGCTGCGATCCAGTTCCCATAGGTACCAATCGTTAAAGGCCGCGCCCGGCTCGAAGAGATACCCCCCCTGGCTGGGGCTCCGCGGCCCGGCCAACATCTCGGTCCATAACGTCCGGTACTGGTTCGGCCAGTCACAGGGCGCATGCCAGAGCATGTAGAGCATGACCCACCGCATGCCGGCTTCGTGACAGATCCGAATGTAGTCGCGAAGCAATCGTGACCGCGTGTCGTTCAGCGGTTTGGCCGGATTCAGAGACGGGGCCGCGAAGTTGGGGTTCCAGAGCGACGCGTTGACGGCCGGCGGCTGATCCCAACCATAGGCCCAGAGATTCAATGCATTGCCCCCGGCATCAACCAGCCGCTTCGTGTCTTGCCCAACTTGTCCACCGTCAAAGGTCTTCGTGACCGGATCGAAGCTCGCTCCCGACTGCGCCAGAAAGAGCCCGTGGTTCATCTCCTCATTCATGGGCTTGGCGGGTGTGGCCAGCAGAGCCCATTGGTAGCGCGCGGGTTCGGCGAGCGTCCGCCGGGAGGCCACCATGCGGATGCTGATGACCGCCTGGTCCGACGCCATGCGGACACGCACGGCCTCGGGGTTGTCCAGCGGCGACCACCCGTGATCGCGTTCGCACACGAAGTCAAGACCCAACGTCGGGTTCCCCACCCACAGTTTCTCCGTGAACGGAAGCGTGAGGCCCCGCTCCGTCAGAATCCCGGCATCATAGCGTTTCTCGTGGCCGGGCACGGTACCGCAGAAACCGTGGTTGTAGTGCGTGGCATGGGCGCGGGGCACGGGGATTTCGAGCGTGAGCTCATCCAGAGCGGCGGTCGTGCCATTCAGCGGCTGAAGACCGAGTGTATACTTCATGAAGCCGTCGAACTCCACGTCAAGGGTCAACGTTCCCGTCACCGTCTTGCCCGTCACAGCCGCGTGGCAGGTCAGTTGCCAGGGCTCGCTCGTCACGATCCGCGCGGGACCGACGGTCATGGGACCATCCGCGGACAGTCGCAAGGTCACCGGTGCGGCCAGCATCTCCGCCGGCTGCTTCGGCGCCCCGGTCATGGGCACTTCCCGGTGCGTGATCCGCACCGGCATAAGCGCGTCGTCCAATCCGATCTCCCGTCCCCACACGCGGATCACCGTGGATGACCCCAAGGGCTCCCCGCATAGGCCTGGATCGCCGATCTCCACCTTCTGCCCTCCGACCTCTGAAATTTGGATAGCCGTCCATGGCGCCGGCACGATCCTCAACGCCTCCACCTTGCCCAAGTCGTTCCCCCACCATTCCGGGACGGGCGGTAGATCAATGCGCGGCTGGATGTCCTCGGCCACCACCTTGCCGGCGTTCGTGATCTGCGCTCGCATC
>JAQULY010000380.1 GCA_028718445.1 Kiritimatiellia bacterium | reverse complement strand
CTTCGCCAGTACGGCCTGCGGCGCCTGCCGCCAGAGCTCCGCCGCGGCCTTGTATTTGCCTTGAACGATCAACGCCTGGTGACACGCGACGCGTATGTCCCCGTTGCCCGGCGTCTTGACCAAAGCCTCGCGCAGCAACCGTTCCGCCTCCCGCCACTGCCGGTTCGCGGAGGCAATCTGCGCCAGCAGGCGTCCGGCTTGCGCGCCGGTTTCTCCACGTCTGGAGCACAGCGCCGTCAACAGATCGCGCGCGCGATCCACGCGGCTGGCGTCAAGTTGCGCCGCAGCCAGCGTCAGCCGGGCCGACGCCGAGTTCCGGCCCTTGCGCTCACGCTTTTCGAGCAGGGCGATCCAGTCCGCCCCTCCTACCCAGCCGTCGCGCACGACGCGTTCGATCTCTTCGCTTCGCACCGTCGCGCCGCCCAGCACAACCTTCTCCGAGATGGCCGCGCGCGGATCGGCCTCCACCAGCGGGCGCCGCCGCCGCGGTTCCCAGAACTCGGGGCGGTTAACTGCCTTGGCGTTCGCCGCCATCGCCGCCGCGCCGCGCGCTTCGTATTCGGCGAAGACCCGCGGATACTCTCCCCGACAATTCCAGGGAAATGCCGTGAACGATTCCGTCCACTCCACCACCTGGCCCGGATCGAGCAGGTCCGCCTCCACTTGCGTCGGACAGCGTCCGCACTGCATTTCGGCATAGGAGCTGACGTTGTGTTCCGCCAGACGCTGCCACCAGAGATGATTCTCGTATTGCGCGCCCAGCGACCACAGTTTGCGGCCCTTGCAGATGCGGCGGTCGGCGTGATGCGCCATGGCGTAGCCGCGTAGCGCGTCGCCGTAGCCGAAGTAGTCGCTGCCGTTGCGGTAGAGATAGGCCGAAATCAGGCCGGTCTGACGCGGCCAGTAGGACCAGTCCTGATCGTTCAGAAACGGCCATTTCCGATCCACGAAACCCGGCGCGAACCCGTGATACAGCATGGGCCCGGGATGATAGAAGACGCGCGAGCGGTTGTGCATGGGAACGGCGATGTTGGTCCACCAGTAGCCGGGTTGCGGCCGGTTGGAGTGGTTGGTCATGCGCACGCGCATGGCCACGCAGTCGCTCAACGGAGCCAGCGTGACCTGCCACGAACAGCCGAATAACTCGTCCACGGCGCCGAACACGATGGCGTCCCAACCCGCGGCGGTCCGGACCCGTTCGACGCGCAGACAGTGCTGGCCGTGCACCTGATGGCCGAAGCGGAAGGCGTTGAACTCGATCCCGCCGATGGTCCAGGCGCCGGCCAGACCCAGCCAGGCCTGCCTGAGTACGGGCGACTGCCATAGCAGTTCGACGCCCAGATGCTTGTCGAACAGACTCATGACGCGGCAGGCGAAGTCGGGGCAGACTGCCACGCGCCAACGCGCGTTTTCCAGCGTGACCAGCTTGCAGGTTTGCCACCGGATCTTGCCGTCGGACATGGTCCAGCGCGGGTAAGGGAAGGATGACATCTCCAGGTTGCGGTTGAAGTCAGCGCTCACGCCCTCCGGCACGCCCGCGTACGCAAGCTGCGGTACCGAGCCGGTCGGGCTCAGCCGGGGTGGCGCGGACCTGGGCATGCGATCGAACGGGATGATCGGCAGCGTTTCCCGGGTAAGGCGAATCCGCGTGTCATCGGAATGTGCGTACCGGCCTGCTCGTCCCTTTGTCTTCATGGCCTTCATTTCTGCCAGAAGTGCGGCCTGGCAGTCAATAACAAGTAATTGGTATTGAAAGTGCGGTGATCTTCTCCACTCGTTATCCGCTCTCTTCGCCGTTCTCGTCTGCCAGGAACTCTCAACGCCGAACGCTCAACTTTCAATTCTGTTCGGAGTTGAGCACCGCAGCCGGCTCATGATCACGCTCCGGCCACCATTCGGGTTCCGGCGGCTTGAACACGCCGAACTCAATGGCGATGGCGTATAGGCTGCCGAAGGCGGGTCCAAAAGTGCCCTCGTAGCCGGCGTTGCAGCCCTCCCAAGAATGGAACTCCGCGCCTTCGCCATAGCGGCCGTTGAACACGCGGTCGGCATAGCCCTGCGCCAGTTCGCGGCAGATGGCCGACGCTTCCGCCCGCATGCCGGCACGCGCCAGTGCCCGGATGTAGTACGCCGTCGGGTGGCAGGAATGCTGGCTGCCGTTGATAAAATCCTCGAACGAGACGTCCATGGGCGCATAGCTCAGACCGAGCACATAGTCATCCTTTGGCATCGGCAGAAAGTTCATGGGCACGCCGAAGTAAGCGCTGGGGGGACCGGCCTCGCGGCGCAGCCGTTCGAGTCCCGCCAGCGCGCGGCGCGCCTGCGCCTCGTCGAGCAGGCCAAAGGCGCAGGCGGGGCCGTTGGTGATGGTGAAAGCGTAATCGTGCAGTTGCCCGTCACGGCTGCGCCAGCCGACCACCCAGCCGGTGTCCGGGTTAACCAGCCAACGCGGGTAGGCCTCGCGCAATGCGGCCGCCGTGTCCGCGCAGCGTCCGGCGCGCACGGCGTCGCCCAGCGCCGCGAACAGGGCCTCGGCGTTGCGCAAGGCGCGGTAGCACCAGGCATTGACGTAGGCGTCCATGTGGCCGAACCCGACGCAGTCCAGCGCATTACTGCTCCAGCGATTGGAGCCGGAATTTCCCGTCAGGTTACGGCACACGATCAGACCGGTTTCCCGATCGACGTTCCCCAGCATGCGCTCCGCCGCGGCCGCCAGACCCGGCGCCACCCGCCGCAGCCAAGCCACATCCCCGGTCTGCCGATAGAGACGGCCCGCCGCGCAGACCAGGACCGGGTCCGCATCCAGGTACAGTTCGCGATGGTATGCATAGCCGGGACCATCGAGCAGCCCCCTTTCCACCGTGAAACGCGCCAACGCCAGGGGATCCGGCCCCGCCGGAGCGCGCCGGCTGAAGGTCGCCAGATCGGCGCATACCGCCTGATTGCAGTGACAGTTGACGGACACGGCGTTGTTCGAAAAGCCGCCGGTCTCGGGACGGAAGGATGTGAAGACGGATGACCAGGCGCGACGGATGGCGACCGGCAGCTCCGCCTCGGCTTTGGGTGACTCCGGCAGAATATTCGTCAACGCAAAGTCGAGCACGGCCCGCTGCGTCCCGCGCGGGATTACGATCGGCGTCCCCGGAGCGGGGAACGGCGCCACGCTGAAACCATCCGCCCGGCAGGGGAACCACTGATGGTAACGGTAGCTCTCCGTCTGCAGATTGACGTTCCCTTCCAGCACGCGACACGCCAGGCACCCGACGCCGGAGCCGACGATGTAAGCCGGCAGTTCAACGTCGCCGTTGCGCCCTTCCCGCAACGTGGGCATGGCCGCCGTGGAGGTCATCGCAGACTTCATGCTCCACAGGAAACGCCAGGCCTCCCATTCCAGCGCCGGCACGGGCGCCTCGGCGTTCACGATCAGTTCCAGCGTCAGTCCGTCCTGCCTGACGGTGAACACGACGTCCACAGCGACGCCGTGTCCGCATTGCAGCTTGCGGTAGCTGACACGGTCGCCTTCCACGGAGACCTCGCCGGACCAGAGCCAATACGGGTTGTCCGCGTCGAGCGTGCGCAGCAAGGGTCCGGTCAATCCGCCGAAGGTCTCGCGCTGGACGCAGTGGCGGTAGGTCAAAAGCCGGTTTACATCGGCAAAACCGCTCCCTTCCATATCGAACCCCAGATGGAGCAACGTCGGTCTGACCAGCGAGAAGCCCACGCACAGCCGGTCGCTGCGATACATCACAAGGTGCGGCAGTTGCTTCAGGGTCATGCCGGACGGCGCCACGGGCCGGATGCGAGACTGCTTCAGGCGCGGTTCGTACTGCCGGTCGGGAATGGGCTTGTCGTCCGCGGCGCGACCGATGGCCTTCAAGGGGTTCAGTAGTCCATAGGGCACGTTGTATATCCCGCCATTGCACTCGCCGTGACTGGGCCACACCGGATGCTCGCGGTCGCACTCCACGCGCAGGTGATCGGTACGCAGTCCGCGAAGCGGAATGACGTATGGCGGCTCCGTCTCCATGACGCGGCGGAAATGCGCCTCCATCTCCTCCGGCGCCATGTCCTGCTTGAGCGCGTCTCCACGAATGGCCGGCCGCGGATCGAATTGCACGTCGTCAATCGTTGTCCAGCGGTTGGCAGTCCTGTCCAGCACCGAGACAACGATGTGCGCCGGATGGATCGGCACTTGCGGCACCCAGCGGCCGTACACATGAGGCGGCAGTTCCAGCCGGTCGAGTTCCACCGGCTTCAGGAAGCGCAGGTACTTCACGGCCGTGCGGCCGGGCACCCGCAGCTTCAGCTCGGCATGTTCAACCGGCTTGATGCCGGTGTGGGTGACGGGAAAATCTTTCAGCGGTTCCATGCGACGATGGCTGCCTTCACCCTTGTCCTTCAATGTCGCGCAACACCACGAGTTCCGGCGGGACCATCAGGCCGCAAGCAACGAGCTGGTAGTTGTCCGTCCACTTCTCCCCGGTAGAGATGAATTGCCCCGGTCCGGTCCAAGCCGGCGACTTCTCGGCGAAGTGCAGCGGACCGTGGGAGTTGCGGCGATGTCCGATGACTTCGATTCGCAGCTCGGTCTCCTGCCCGGCAACGAGTTGGTCAGTAATATCCACCTCGTTCGGTTCCCATGCGATGACGCCGGCTGGCGCGCCATTTACAAGGACGCGCACGGCCACGCCGCGATACTCAGGCACCCGCACCACCAGCCGTTCGCCCGCGCTCAAAGCCGGCCGGATCGTCCGCGCGTAGCTCACCGACCCCGCGTAAAAGGCCAGCCCTTGCGGCACCCAATCGCCCAGCGCCAGGCTTGCGGGCGCCGCCGTCATGGCCACGGCCGCACCCTGGACTTCGACGCCGAAATGTCCCATTACATACACGATCTCCAGGCCCGGATGGGTCTCGGCATAATCGCAGTCCAGCGTCAGACGGTTGGTTCCCAACCGCAACAAGGCCGGGTCCAGTGCCACTTTTCGCAACGACCGGTCCGTCCACCAACCGCACTCCATATCGGTGTGCAACGGCACGCCGTTCAGCGCCACGCGGAATGTCGCCGGCTGTTCAAGCGCCAGAAACAGATCGCCGCTTGGAGCGGTCTTGACCTCAATATCGTAAGCGAGACTGACCCTTGCCCGTCTCAACGTTTTCGGGATCTTCCGCGCCCAGGGCTGAACGCCCCGGTGCGTGGTCTTAAGGACATCGCACACCGCCTGGTTCACGCGCAGGATTTCCGCCGCCTCCTGCCACTCGCCTGTTCCGATCCGGTAGCGCGGGCGATCCAGCACCAGAACATTGCTCTCGGACAGCCCAATTTCCCAGCGCCCATCCAGCGCCTCGGTGCGGACGGCCCGCAGCGTCTTCCGGCGCGGATAACTACCCTTTGCCAACGCTTTTGTCTTGGGGATCACGAACATCCGGCTGCCCACCGCGAGAAAGCTGGTGCGAATCTCCCATGCGTCGCCTTTCCGAGCCGCCTCGGCCGTGAACACTTTCCCGGTATCGGGGTCCAGTTCCAGCGGGTCTCCAGCGCATGCGCCAAAGCCTTTGATCCGCACATCGGGAAATACCGCGGTCCGGTCGCGTACTTTTGGCGCGCTCCCGATGGAGTCCGCCTTCCCCGCGTAGTCGTGCCCGACATTGCAGAGAAACAGGTAGAACGCCTCACGATCTTCCCGAAGCAGATAGAGGGCGGGAGCGATCTCCGCACCGGACGCGTCGGCGATGGAAAGGCGCCGGCACGTCGCCGCAACGGCGTCCGCAAGCGCCTTGCCCTTTGGCGGCGCCGCCACGCATTCG
>JAQULY010000379.1 GCA_028718445.1 Kiritimatiellia bacterium | reverse complement strand
TGGCTCTGGCCGCCGACTGGCAGCGGCACTTTGCGTCGCTGGCCTGGCTGCGAGTTTTGCGCGCGCTTGACGGCTGGCGTGGCGTGGCTGGATTGACGGCGGTATTGCTGGGACTGCTGGCCACGCCGCTGGCGCTTGGCGCCGGAGGGCGCGGACGCGGCTGTCCGCTGACGGTGGCGCTTTGGCTCGGCTGCGGCGGCGCCCTGGCGATGGCAGGTTCCGTGGCCGGCATGCTGCTGTTGCAGCAGCGTTTCGGAACGCTCTACCTGCTGGCTGGCGTGGCCGGCGGGAGCTATCTCTGTGGGTTGGCCGCCGGCAACCTCATAATGGCGCGCGCCCTGAGCGCTTGGCGGCGCAAGACGGGTTCTCCGTTGCCGCGGTGGTTGCCGCTGGCGGTGGTGGCCACACATGTGGTCTGGTTATGGGCGTTGTCGGCACTGGCGGTATCGCTCGACATTCCGTGGCTGTGCGCAGCCGGCATGTGGCTGGCCGGTCTTCCCGCCGGGATCTATGTGCCGGTCGCCGCCGGTTGGATGGCGCCCGCCGAGACGCCCTCGGCACTGATGGCCAGAGTGTTGCGCGCCGACAATTGGGGTGGCGCGGCGGGGGGATTGTTGTGGGTTATGGTCCTGCAGCCGGTGCTTGGTACGGCGCTGGCCGTGGGCGCACTGGCGGCCGGCGCCGTGGCGGTGGCGCTGCTGGGATTGCCATCCGCCAGGCCAATGCGCGTGTACGCCGGTTTGTTGGCGGCAGTCGGAATCGCGGCGACGGCGTGGCTCTGGCATGGCGTCCGCATGGAAGCACCGTCGCCGCCAGGGCGGCACGAGCCTTCGCCAAGGGCCGTCGCAACCGGATTCCAGGAAGTGACGGCGCCGGCCGGCGACAGTCCGTTACGGCGGCAGATCGAGTCCGGGCGTCTCTCGAATCGGGAGGCGGAGTACTGGGAGCCGGTGGAGCCGTGAGATTCGATTCAGCTGAAAGAGTCCTGTAAGCCCCATCGTCCCTGACCCATTCAGGGCAAACGCATCTAGTTTAGCCGCCAAGCCAAACGAATTCGGAGTCTTCCGTGGAATCTGTGGGTGAATAGTCATCGCCAGCGTTCCAGGCGACAACGAAGCGGTTCGACGAAGCGTAAACCGACGAAGTGTGGGACGAAGTGTGCGACTAAGTCTAGAAAGAGCAGTTCGGGCGCGCTTCGCGTGCCCGAACTGCTCTTGCTTTTGGCTGCCGCCCCCCTATATGATGAAGGGTCTCCTGAACATTGGGCAGGCGCACGGGACGTTGGTTATTCCGGGCGCCGGCAACGCCAACGGCGTTGCGCACGATAGCCCAGGGTTGCGGCGGAGCCGCTACCCT
Source organism: Kiritimatiellia bacterium (assembly GCA_028718445.1). Taxonomy (GTDB): domain Bacteria; phylum Verrucomicrobiota; class Kiritimatiellia; order RFP12; family JAAYLN01; genus JAQULY01. Next base: position 4,450 of record JAQULY010000379.1, on the reverse strand, counting down.
GGGTAGATGTGATTAACGTTGGCAACCCCAACGGGGTTGTGTCAAATTGGGGTACAGACATGCCGCAGTCCTTTTCATCTGTGCCGGACAGGAGCAGCATCACACGAGGCAGAGGTTTCAAGATGAATATCGGGCGTTCTTGCGGAAACACAACCTGCAATGGGACGCGCGATATGTCTGGGATTGACGCAACCCCGTTGGGGTTGACGACGCGCATTACGCTTGCCCAGGGTTGCGGCGCAGCCGCATCCCTGGGCTAACATATGGAATCCCTTTGGGATTCATGGCGTTGCGGAACAATACGCGCCAACGGCGCGAGACGGCAGACGCTCCCGTACAACGCCAATCAGCCTATTCACCAATTTGGTGCAGGCTTCCCGAAAGCCTCGCGTATACGCAACTGCCTGTCCTGCAAGCACGTACACAAGAGCAGTTCAACTGCGAAGCAGTTGAACTGCTCGCTATAGGCTAAGTCACTGCCGACCGTCTTTGAGGGTGCTCTGAGCATGGCCGCGATTCGCCTTGGATGGTCATGTCTCTGCTCGAACGCGAAAGGACTGTCCGCAACACGCTTTGTCGGTTACGCATCGTCGCTCGGCTTTGTCGCGTGGCATTCAGTCCTGAGAAACTCTACCGTTAACCGCTCTCGTTGCCCGCTCTCATGTCCCGATTCACATCATTACCAACCGCTGATAAAGATGCGTTTGCCCTGCTGACCCATTACGCGCCGACGCTTTTTTTGGTAGATTTCCTCGCACCCAGAATCAGACGGAAACGCTTGTATGATCAAAGCCTGTGACCTTGTCCGCAACCAGATTGTCAGCATAGACGGCGCGCCGCACGTGCTTGAAGAACTGCGCGTCTCGACGCCCAGCGCGCGCGGCGCCGCCACCCTCTTCCGCTTTCGCTTCCGCAACATCCTGACAAAGGCCAAGCTGGACCGCACCTGCAAGGGCGATGACAAGTTCGAGGACGTGGACTTCAGTCGCCGTGAGGTCGAGTTTCTCTACGAGCAGCAGGGGATGTACACCTTCATGGACCGCGAGGACTTCACCCAGTTCGAACTGGACAAGGACGCGCTGGGAGAGCAGGCGCAGTACCTGGCGGAAGACATGGAGGATTTGCGCGCGCTGATCGTGAATGGGCGTGCCGTCGCGATCGAGTTGCCGGCGAGTGTGACGCTGACGGTGGCGGACTGCGAGCCAACGGTCCGGGGTCAGTCGGCGACGGCCCGTTCCAAGCCCGCGCGGATGCAGACCGGCCTGGTCGTGCAGGTTCCGGAGTATATCACCGTGGGCGAGCGCGTTCGCGTGGACACGCGCACGGGTGAGTTCCTGGGACGCGCCTGATGGCGCCGGCGTTTGGCGTCAGGCGCGGCGCGTGACGGCGGCGAACATCTCTTCCGCGGTGCGGCAAGCCGCCAACGACTTGAGGCCTTCAGGCGTCAGAACGCTCCGCATCGAGGCCATGAACTCCATGTAGGGCGCCGCCTGTCCGGTGGGTGAGAGCACCAGCATGATGACGGTGGTCGGCTGTCCGTCGGACGCATCGAAGGGCATGCCTTCGGGCTTGAGGCCGATGGCGCAGACGAGTTGATCTACCGCGGTCGTGCGGGCATGCGGACAGGCAAAGCCGTGACGCAGCCCGGTGGACATGGCCTCCTCGCGTTTCAGCACCGCGGTCAACGCCTCCGCCTCATCGCGCACCAGTCCCTGCCGTGCCAGCACGCCGATCAGTTCGGAGATGACGTCGCACTTGGTCAGGCTGCTAATCGCCGGCACCATGCCGTCGGGGCGCAGGTAACGCAGCAGCCGCTTGTTGCCGGTGCCGGTCAGCTCGTCTTCCGACGGCGACAGCAGGCTGCCAGTGTCCAGCGGACGTCGCAGTTCCTTGAGCGTCTGCTCCAGTTCGAGCACCACCTCGGTCATAGCCGTGCGCACGAAGGGCACCTCGTCGGCGCTACACTTGAACTCGATCGTCCGGTCCTGGCAGGCGATGCCGATCACCATGACATTCTTGCGCACCTGGTAGAGGCCTTCGTCCAGGTTGAGCATGTGCACGAAGAAGCCCTCTTTGCGGAAGCCTTCCAGCAGGTGGTTGAGCAGCAGCGCGGCGAACTCGGGGGTCGGGAAAGTGTATTTCACCTCGGGCAGTTCCGCCGGTTGCGGCGCGCCGCGTCGCAGACCTGTCCCGGGATGTTGGAAGGCGCGCACGAGCAACGGCGGCGGCAGGATCGTGGTCAGGAGCGTCATCAGGATGGCCACGCCGAAGACGTCCTGCGTGATCAGCCCCTTCGAGAGGCCGATGCCCGCGACGATCAGCGCGACTTCTCCGCGCGGGATCATGCCCAGTCCGACGCGCAGCGCCCCGCGCAGGTTGAAGTGACAAAGCAGCGCGGGCGCGCCGCAGCCGATCAGCTTGGCCAGCACCGCGCCCACCGTATAGATCAGGCCGAACAGCAGCACTTTGGGCGAACACAGCAACGGCAGGTTCACCATCATGCCCATGACCACGAAGAACACCGGCACCATGAAGAGGAAGATCGGCTGCAGGTGTTCGCGGACCACCTGGCTGATGTCCGTGCGCGACAACGCCAGGCCCATCACGTAGGCGCCGATGATCATGGCCAGTTCCGCCTGCTCGAACAGTCCCGAGACGATCAGCGCCAGGCCAAGCGACAGGGTGGCGATCTCGGCCTTGTCGCCGAAGAACTTGAGCGCCGCGCTGATATGGCGTGCGGCCAGAATGCCGGCGATCGTGGCGCACAGCCAGATGCCGAACGATCTGGCGGCGATCAGACCGATGGCGGACCAGTCTATGCGGCCCGTGCCCCCGGCCACGCCGACCACGCCGATGCCGATCGCGAGCATGATGATGCCGAGCACGTCGTCAATGACCGCGCCGGCCAGAATGGTGACGCCTTCGGGCGAATCGAGTTTCTTACGTTCGGAAAGTATGCGCGCCGTGATGCTGACGGATGTGGCGGTGGACATCACTCCAAGAAAGATGCAGGCCGGATGCACGAGCGTGAAGTGTCCTTCCATAATATGCGGCAGGAGCCAGACGCCCAGCAGGTCGCCAACCAGGAAGGAGAAAACCACGCCGCCGAGACCGACCAGGCCGCCGGCCAGCGCATAGCGCACCAGCAGTCCGAGATCGGTCTCCAAGCCTACAAGAAACAGCAGCACCACCGAGGCCAGCGTGCAGATTCCATAGAGTTCCGGCGACACGGGCGTGGATCCCGACTGGATGGCGGCCGGCACGTGAAACAGTCCGTGTTCGAGTCCGGGCAGCCATGGTATCGCCAGGCCGCCCAGCAACGACGGACCGATGACGATGCCGATGCACAGTTCGCCCAGCACTCCCGGCATTTTCATGCGTGTGAAGAGCATGCCACCCAGGCGCGCGGCGAAGAGGATCGCTCCCAACTGCAACACCAGCACCATCATGCGGGCGGCAAGGCCCGGGGCGACTTCGCCGCCGCCCTCGGCGGCGGCCGCCGTCATGGGCAGCAGAAGCAGCAGGGGGAGCAGCAGCGGTATGGTCCGGCGCCGCAAAGCGAAAGCGCGGCGGATAGGCGAGGAGGTCTCTGATTCGTTCATTGCGTTGCGAATGTCCTGTCTGGCCGGGTAGCGACCGACGGGCCGCGAATATAGTCCTCGCGCGATGGGGCGTCAATGTTGCTCTCGCGACTGGATATGAGTTAATATGCCCTTTCACAAGCGACACACCGGCACTCCGCCCCATTGGCGGAAGGCCGGCTGCGCACGGATGTTTGCCTACATGGACTCAGATCAACGCAAGTTGCCGCGCCCGCCGAAGGGGCCTCCGCCGGTGCCGCCGAAACAGGACGACGAGCGTCCGCCCGCTCGTGCCATGCTGGCTTGGGTGGTGGTGTTCGGCATGATCCTGGCCATGGTGGTGGCGCTCTCCAGCGGCCCGCGCGGCTATCAGGAACTGCCCAATGAGGCCGTTTTCCGTCAGATGGTCGAAGCCGGACAGGTTGACAAGTGCGAACTGGTCCGCGAGGTTTCCGGCAAGACGCTGATTCGCGGCACGACGAAGAAGGGCAACGTCAAGGGCGCCAAGCTGCCGCAGCGCTTCTTCGTCAGTGTCATGCCCGACACCGAGGAACTGCGCGCCTATCTGCGCCAGCACGACGTATCGCCCAAGGTCACCTATCAGAATCCGGTCTGGGGTGAGATTCTGGCGCAACTGCTGCCGGTGGTGCTGTTCCTGGGGTTGCTCTATTTCATCTTCATGCGCCAGATGCGTTCGGCCGGCATGGGCGCCATGAACTTCGGCAAGAGCCGCGCGCGCATGCTGAACCGCGACAAGCAGAAGGTGACCTTCGAGAACGTCGCCGGCATCGAGGAGGCCAAGGAGGAGGTTCAGGAGATCATCGAGTTCCTCAAGGCGCCGCAGAAATTCACCAAGCTGGGCGGACGCA
>JAQULY010000378.1 GCA_028718445.1 Kiritimatiellia bacterium | reverse complement strand
CTTCCCTCGCACCCCCATCTCGCTGACTCCATGACCCCATGACTCCGCTCCGATTCCGTTCCGTTCCAACGGTTCCGGACTGTTCGCAATCATGGTATCATGACGTTCCAGCGACGGCGTCCGGTTCTGACGACAGCAAGAAAACGCACAAATGAAGAGTTCATCTCCGAACATCCGATGGTCGCTGGGTCGGGAATCCTGGCTGGGCATGCCGCTGGTTCTTGAAGCCGGGTTCGAGGTGATCCGCAGGGCGATGGAGTCCTGGCGCGGCTGGCATACGCATGAAGGTTTCGAGATGGACTGCGTGTTGGAGGGCCGGCTCGATTTCAGCTTCGGCGGGAACGAGTCGTTGATCGTGCCTGGCGGCCATTTCATCCTGATCCCTCCCCGCAGGCGGCACGAGGTGTACCAGAACCTGGTGACGCCTTGCCGCGTCTTCTGGATCGCGTTCGCGCCGGGGGCCGCGCGATCCTGCCGGCACACGCCTTTTCCAAGTGAGTTCCTCAGAAAAACCCGTCAGCGGCTGCTCGATGCGGGCACGCGGCCGAGACGGGCCGGCAAGGAGATCGTTTGGACGATCGAGCAACTGCATCGGCTGATGGTTGCGACGGAAGCCGCGCCGACCGACAGTCTTGCGACCCAGGAGATCCGTCTGCTGTTCAGTCATCTCTATCTCCAAACCCTTCGCCGACTGGAATCCGAGGAGCCGCCGCAGGCGTCCGGAATCGTGGAGCGCACGCGGCGGTTCATGGAGGAAAACGTGGGCGCGAGGACGGACATCTCGTGCATTGCGCGGGAAATGGGGATATCCCGCAGTCACCTCTCGCGGGCGTTCGCGCGGGAAGTCGGTTACACGCCCGCCGATTACCTGCGCCGTCTGCGCTGTGCCAAGGCCAAGGAACTGCTGCTCGCCACGGCCCTGCCGGTCACCCGGATCGCCTTGGACCTGGGCTTCTCCAGCAGCCAGCGATTCGCGGAGATCTTCAAGACCTACACCGGCATGTCGCCCACTGCCTGCCGCCAGCGCGCGGTCCGATTCGTCCTGCCCCACCTTTGCGCGGGAACGGAACGGTAGCACGCGGGACCTATGGGACCGCGCAGCCGCACGACAAACGGCAATCGACTGCGCCACTCATGACCAACCACGCCCTGCGCCCCAGGCCACGATTGCGGTGTGATTGGCCGGTCACTCCACTGGAGGCACACGTGCGATTCTGCGCGCATCACAAAACGGGAAGCGCGTCGGCCGGGGACAATGGCAGACTCTCTACCCGAGACCACAAGGACTCATCGTTAATCTGGAAGGGAGCATTCGAATGGACACAAGGACTTACACTGAGGATCTGGTGCGGCGAGGGCAGCGGACCATCGCGTGGCTGGTGGGTACGCTGGAGCAGGATGGCCACGTTCCGGCCCGCGATCTGGGCTGCTCATACAAATGCGTCTATCCCCTGCGCCTTGCCGGTCGTCCGGCCGAGGCTGCCAGGCTGCTCAGCCGCATCATGGAGTGTCATGGCACGCCCACGGGGGACTTGCGTGATTCGGACGAACGCAAGACCACCGGCACGTACACGACCTACTTCAGCCAGGTCTATCCCAATGGATGGGTGACGCTCGGCGCCTACTCGCTGAATCGCCTCAACGACTTCCGCTTGCTGATGCGGGGGCTGGAGGAGAACTACTACAATCCCGACATCGGCAGTTTCCGCAGCGCCTGCAAGCCCTTCATTGACGAGTATGACGCGACCTCCGGCGCCATCGCCGTGGAAATGTTCATCCTGTCGGACATCGAGAAGGCCAAGCGCGCCGGCGATTTCCTTATCCGCCTGATGGAAAGCCAGCCGGATATCCGCAAGTTCTTCTATGCGCGGATGGATCCGTCGCTTCGCTGCATCACGCAACCCAACCCGCGCAGCGAGACCTACAGTCACATCAAGATCGGCGCGGAAGACCAGGCGATGTGGTTCCTGGGGCTGCCTGCCGCCGCGCTGGTCCTGCTGTATCAGGCCACCGGGACGAAAAAGTACCTGGATGCGGCGCTGTGCTATTTTGCCGCCTATCTGTCATGCGGCGACGTCGTGTTCCGCGCCGGTTCGTCCGGCAAGGCCTGCTGGGCCGCCGCGATGCTGTATCGGCTGACCGGCGACGCCTCCTATCTGGAAATCGTGCACCGCCTGTCGGACTTCTTCATCTCCATGCAGAAGGAAGAAGGCTACTTCCTGCCCGCCGGAGCCACCGCGAAAGGCGCGGACAAGGTTCTTTACGACGGTTCGCCCGAGTATGCCCGCTGGTTCTTTGAGGTTGCGGCCGAAATCAACGGCCCACGCTGACTTCGAGGATTTCATCCCGGCTTGCGCGCGGCGGCACGGTATTCGGTGGGACACAGGCCGTTGTAACGCTTGAACTGACGCGAAAAGAAGTAGATGTCGCGGAAGCCGGCAGCTTCCGCGATCTCGCCGATGGACATGCCGCTGTCGCGCAACAGCCGCTCGGCATGATGCAGGCGCATACGCACCATGAAGCGTCGCGGCGGCTCGCCAGTAACGCCCGCGAAGATGTGCGCGAAACGGCTCGGGCTGTAATGGTTCAGCCGCGCAAGTTCGCCGACCGACGGCGTGGCGCGGGAGTCCTCCGCGATGCGCAAAGCCGCCGCAGTCCAAAGCGGCTTCGCCGCTTCTGGCCAACTACACTCTCGCTACGCCCTACACAAGGTTCTGGCGGTTTCGGTGGCACGAGAACGGCGACTAGAATGGTGAACGAGTGGCTGACGCCTAGATCGTTTACCGTTCTCGTCGCCGTTCTCGTTCACCGATTCAGGATTGAAAGTTGAGAGTTGAGCGTTCGGCGTTGGTGTAAGACGATCCGGTTAAGAATCCGGTCAAGAGTACGCGTTTTGTCCCGCGCTCCGTCCGCCGACCTCGGTCCTCTGACCTCCGCCTCCGCCCACTGCCCTCTCCCATCCCATCCCCCCACGCTCTTCCACCCGCCTGTCAATTCCGTCGCCTCAGTGTAGGCTCTTGCCTTCATGATTCTAAAATCAGTATTCGTCAATCTGCGGTTCGTACTCGGGGAACACCCGCGATCCAGGCGACGCCCCTCCTTCGTGTAAGACGATCCGGTCAAGAGTATCCGGTTAAGAGTAGGCTCTCTGATCCATTACCGGAATACCCCCTTGACGGAAAACCGATTTTCAGGTAACGTTACAAGTAATGATACAGACGAAAGAGGCCAAGGCGGGATCGCTACCCAGAAAGAGTCCATCAGTTGCGGCGATAGCGCGGGAGTGCGGACTTTCCACGGCATCGGTGTCACGGGCGCTTAACGGCCATCCGAGCGTGTCTGAAGATAACCGCGCGCGGGTGTTGGCGGCCGCCGAGAAGCTTGGTTACAGGCCCGATCCGGTCCTGAAGCGGTTCTTCGCCGTGGCGCGAAGCGGCGGAACCAGGACGGTAGTCTTCCTGATCGATCCCGTCGTCCACCGCTATGTCCTGGCGGGTAAGCCGTTCTATACCCGCATCATGCTGGGCTTGCAGGGAGCTCTGAAAGAACAGGGCTTGCACATGCTGGTGAGCAACGCGGCCACGGATGTGCTGCCTGACGGCAATCTCTACGCGATCGCGGAAGGCATCGCCGGAGGCATTGTCGCGGAAACGCCTGACCGCGAGTTGATCGAGCGACTGGCGCGGCATGCGCCGGTCACGACCTTGAACGCCGAAAGCCGTGTCGAGGGAGTGGACAGCGCTATCCCGGACGTGGAGCACTGCGCGGAACAGCAAATCGGGATGCTCGCTAACCTTGGACACCGGCGCATCGCCTGCTTCCGTCAGCGCGCGCCATCCGGCGTCCCCAGCGGCTGGCAGGATCGGCGCTTCTGGAGCGCGTACGAGGCCCAATGCCGTCAACTCGGATTCCCGTTGCCGGCCTCCTATCTGGAGCCGATCTCGTTCGGCCCAAACGAACACGTGTCCGCCATCGCCGCCTTTCTGGCGCGCACCTTTCGCGGCGAGGACCGCCCGACCGCCATTTTGACCTACGATGCGTATGCCGGGGAGTTGATCCGCCAGCTTGCGGATCGCGGGCTGAGTGTTCCGAGGGACGTGAGCATCATGGGTTACGATGACGACGCCGACAAGGCCGATTGCTCCCTTCCGCTCACCACCTACCGGCAGAATTTCGAGGAGATGGCCAAAGTTGCGGCGGCGCTGCTGAAGACGCGCATGGCGGATCCCGGACGGGCCACGCAAACCGCCGCCGTGCAGGGAAGCATCATCGTGCGCGAGTCGAGCGGGCCCTGTCCCGACGTCTCGGCCCAAAACCAGGGATCAATGGACGCATCAAGAGAGAGAGTCACGAACAGATGATGAAGACGGACGTTCTTAGCGTGCGAGCGGTGCAACTGGATCTGGCCCGCCAGATGGAGACGGTTGCTTTCATCCGCGGCTTTGCCGACCGGATGGCCGGCTTCGGCTACAACGCGCTTGTCCTGTACCTGGAAGGCCGCGTCCGCACGCCCACATTCCCATACCCGTCCCGCGACGAAAGCTACACGCCCGAAGAAATGAAGGCCGTGGTGGAGCATGCCGCCAAGCGCGGCATGGACGTGATCCCGGTGGTCTCCACGCTGGGCCATGTCGAACAGTTCCTGCGGCACAAGAAACTGCGCGAACTGGCGGAACTGCGAGAAGGCATCCCCGGACGCTTCGGTGACGCGTTGACCAGTTTCTGCCCCTCTCGGGAGGAGACCTACCGGTTCCTCGAAAGCTATCTCGCGGAAATCGCGACAATCTTTCCGTCGCCCTACTGCCACGCCGGCTGCGACGAGGTCTGGGACTTTGCGCTTTGCCCGGATTGCCAGAAGCGCATGCGACACGGCGAAACCGGTTCCGACATCTTCGCCCGACATCTAATCCGGACGCACGACATCGTGACCGGCAGACTGGGCAAACGCATGATCGTCTGGGACGACATGCTGGAGATGTATCCCGAGGCGCTGGAGAAATTGCCACGCGATATCGTCATGTGCGTCTGGCAGTACGACTCGCTGGCCGACGCCACCCGCAATCACTTCGGTCCGCGGCAATCCGACCGGCGCTTGGACGACTACCGTCGCCTGGGCTTCGACTACTGGATCGCGCCCTGGGAGCACACCGCCCGCAATGCCGCCACGCTGACGGAATATGCTTTGCCGTTCAAGCCGACCGGCGGGTTGCTGACGACTTGGGAACGCAGCGACTCGTTGCTGTTGGATGACTATCCCAACCTGGCTTTTGCCGGCCGGCTGTGGGAGAAACGCGCCGCCGGCAGCGTGGAAACCGACGAACGAATTTTCAAACAAGCCAATGCCGAACTGATGGGCAATGTCGACGAGCGTTTCCTGCAAGCCCTCTGGCTGGCCAAGAATCTGGGCAATTGGCCTCGGGCCATCCCGGCCGAACCGGTTTGCCGCGGCGCGCTGTCGCCCTATCTGTTCGAGCGGGACAATGCGCTGGCCATTCTGATCGATCTGCTGGAGGAGGGGGAGAGGAAAGTTAAGGGCGAAACCGGCGCGGCCGTGCTCGCCGACCTGCTAGGCAAGCTGCGGCACGAACGGTTGCAGCACGCGCTGCAAGTCTGGACCAATCGCCTGCACCTGCGTCTTAGCGGCGGTTCCCACGAGCCGTTGCCCGGTCTCGTGGCCGAGGGGCGCGCGATCCAGGCCAGGCATCGGAAACTCATGGATGCCGAATTGACCCTGGCGGACCGGATCCGGTCGCCGGAGCTGACCAAACCCTTGCGCGTTATGTGGGAGAACTCCCGGATCGGCTTGGA
>JAQULY010000377.1 GCA_028718445.1 Kiritimatiellia bacterium | reverse complement strand
CGCGGCGGCCGTTCCCAAGCCCACGCTCGATGCGCTGGCGCAACGCCTGGCGGCCGCCGGACTGCGGTTGTCACGACTGGACGCGGCCTTGCTGTGCTGGTGGCGGCAGCTCGCCAATCAGCAGCCGTCAGCACTGGCGGAGGGACGCTGCGCGGTGCTGTTCGAGCAGGGCGGCGAATGGGATCTGCTGGTGTCGGAAGGCGGCGAACCGCTGCTGGCGCGCGGTCTGGGCGTGCCCTTCGAACCGCAGGACCTGGCGCGCGAGATTACGCTTTCGCTGGTACACGCCGAACTGGAGGCCACCACGGCGCCTCTGCGCTCCCTGCTGGTGGTGTCGGAACAACCGCCGGACAAGGAGTGGCTCTCCGCGATGGAGGCCGCGACCGCGCTCAAGCCCGTGCACGTACCGCGCGAATGCCTCGGTCCGCCGGGACTGGGCGTGGCGCTGCGCGCCGACGAGGCCGGGCGCCTGGACCTGATTCCGGCCGCCTGGCGCACCCAGGAAAGCGCGCTACGGATACGCCGCCGTTTCATCGCCGGTCTCGGCGTCGCCGCGCTGCTCTGGGTGGTGTTGGCCGCGGTTCTGATGCTGGCGCCCTGGAGCATGCAGCAATGGACCGCCAGGCTGAAGGCCCGCATGGCCGCGCGCGAACCGGCCTACCGCGCGGCTTCGGATGTGCGGCTGCGGGTGCGTCTGATCCGCACCTACATGGACCGGTCGCGCTCGCTCCTCGAGGTGCTGCGCGGCGTCTGCGCCGAAATGCCACAAGGCATAGACCTGTCGTCGGTGAACTATACCCGCGAGGAAGGCGTCAAACTGGTCGGCGACGCCGCCGATCCCGCCCTGGTGTATGCTTTCAAGGATGCGATTGACGCCTCCGGCGTTTTTCGCGGCAGCCAATTGAGCGGGCCGACGCTCAATGTCGCGCGGCGCCGTCACACCTTCGAGATTGACGCGCGCTTCGCGGGAGGCGAGGAATGACCGTCTCCGCGCGCGAAAAAGCCATGGCGGCGATCACGCTGATGGCGGTGCTGTACGGCGTACTCGGCCTGTCCCTGCGCGGCCGCGTCGAGAAGATGCGCGAACTGCGTGCCGTCCATCGCGAGCAGAAGGAACTGATGGCGCAGCGCGACGCACTGATCGCGCAACGCGCCGACTGGGAGCAGCAATACAACGGGCTCAAGGATCTGATGCCCGTCTTCGAGCCGGGACGGCGAGTGGACACATACTGGCTGGCGATCATGGACCGCCTGGCCGCCAAGAACAACTTCTCGATCGTCAAGCGCCAGATCGGCGCGGAACAGCCGGCGGGCGACGTCTTCGAGATGCCGATCGAGTGCAAGGACTGGGAAGGCAGCCTCGATGCGCTGGTCGGGTTCCTATACGATATGCAATCCGAAGGAGCCATGCTGGACGTGCGCCAGATGTATATCCGCCCGGCGCCCAACAAACCCGCGCTGCTGCGGGGCAGCTTCAAGCTGCATTGCGCCTACATGCGCGCTGAAACCGCGGCGCCCGAGACCGCGGACAAGGAAGGCAAACCATGACGACCACCGCAAACAGGCTTCACCGCTTCCTGGGCGCCGTGCTGTTGATAACGCTGGGACGCGTGGCCATCGCCCAGGCACCGGCCGCGCCAGAACCCGTGCCTGCGCCCGTGGCGCCCGATGCCGCGCGGGCGATCACCCGGCGTCCCGTTCCGCCCGCGCGACGTTTGCCCACGGCCGGCGCCCTGCCGGCCGCCGTGCCGGCGCCCGCTGCCGCGGTCCGCTCCGCCCCTCCGTCAACGGCCACGGGCGGCGCGGAGCCGACAACCCTTAAATTCGAAAGCTCGCCCGCGGATATCGTGCTGCAGACCTACGCCGAGGTCACCAAGCGCACCCTGCTGATGGCTCCCGATGTGCCCAAACCCACGATCACGCTGCGCAGCCAGTCGGAATTGTCGCGTGACGAATTTCTGCAGGCGATCGAGACCGTGCTGGTGATGAACGGCATCGCCCTGCAGCCGGTGGGCGACAAGTTCCTGAAGGTGCTGCCCGCTAAGGACCTCCGCAAGCTGGGCGCCAAGACCGAGCTGATCGAGCCCGAGGCGGGACAGTATCCCGAGGACGGCAAGATGGTCAGCCAGATGATCTCGCTCAAGCACATCGCCCTCGAAGAGGCCAAGAAGGTCATCGAGGGCTTCAAGCGCGGCGATGGGCAGATCCAGCTTTTCGAGCGCACCAACAGCATCCTCATCACCGACACCGTGGACAACGTCAACCGCATGATGGAGATCCTGAGGTACGTGGACCAGCCGCTGATCAACCGCGAGGAGACCAACATCCGCCATATCAACTTCGCCAAAGCCGCCGATATCAAGAAAGTGCTGGAGGAGATCATCGCCGATTCGATCAAGGCGCAGCAGCAGGCTAAGAGCGTGCCCGAAGCCAACGTCGCCGGCGCGCCCGGCATCACCCGGCGCAATCTGCCGGCGCCGGTGCCGGGCGTAATCCGCCCGACGGCGCCCGCGGCGCAGACGCCGGCCGAGAACGCCATTCTCGAAACGCTGGTCGCGGATGCCGAACGCGGCGTCATCCGAGGCAAGGTACAGATCACCGCCTACGAACGCACCAACCTGCTGATCATCATCACGCGGCCGGAAAACATGGCCTTTTTCGACAAGATCATCAGCGTGCTGGACGTCGAGACCGAGCCCGACGTCATGTGGGAGGTCTTCCGACTGGAGTACGCGTCGGTAGTTGACAAGGATGGCGCCAAGGGCGTCGCTACGCTGCTGAACGATCTGATCGGCAATCCCAAGAAGGACGACGGCAATGCGGCTCCCGCGGGCGCGGCCGGCGCCGCCGGGGAGGCCGCCAAGAGCGAGACGCTGGCGGAAGCCGCCGCCCGCCGCGTACAGGCCGCCGCCAATGCCGGCAAACCCGCCGAGCCCGGCATGAGCAAGGTTGGCGAGCTCAACAAGGACAACATCAAGATCCTGCCCGACGAGCGTACCAACGGCTTGATCATCATGGCCAGCAAGTCCGATCTCGCCACGCTACGCGCCATCATCAAGGACATGGACATCATGCTGTCGCAGGTGCTGGTGGAGACGGTAATCGTCGAGGTTACTTTGAACGACAGCCTTACCACCGGCATTGACTGGGTGCAGCGTTCGCTGCTCGGCTACGGCAACGATCGCAAGCCGGTCGTCGGCTTCGCCGGCCAGGGCGGAGGTGGGGGCGCCGTGCCGGCCGGCGGTCTGGGCTACACCGAGGCCGGCAGCTTCGGCACCAAGGCGATCGGCGGCCTGGCCTACTATCTGACCTTTTTCGACCTGAACGTGGACATGGTGCTGCAGGCCGTCGCCACCGATTCGCGTTCCCGCACGCTGGCCTCCCCGGCGATCCTGACGCAGGACAACAAGGAAGCCTCCATCGAGGCCACCACCGAGAAGTATTTCTACAAGGGCAAGAGATACTGGGGCGAGAACAACAACAACGTTGAAGACGATGTCCAGATGAAGAGCGTCGGTTTGACTGTGAAAGTCACACCGCGCATCAACGAGAAGGGCTTTGTGGTCATGAAGATCGAGGAGAAGATCGAGAGCGCCGACGAGGTGCAGAAAATCAACGAGAACGAGTGGCCGATCGTCTCCTCGCGCAAGCTGAACGCCGACATCGCCGTGCAAAGCGGGCAGACGATCATGCTGGGCGGATTGGTGCAGAACGCCAAGACGATTTCGCACACGAAAATCCCGCTGCTGGGCGATATCCCCGTGTTGGGGCGCCTCTTCCGTTCCGACAGCGATGTGGTGAAGCGCACGGAGGTGCTGGTCTTCCTGACTCCCTACGTGCTCGATACCCCCGAGGCGTTGAGGGACGATGCCGTGCGCCGCAAGGCCTCCAGCGATATGGGCGACATCTGGAAGCACGGCTGGTCCGACAGCGATCTGGCGTCGCCGCCCGATCCTGAGACCGCCCGTCGCATTGAGGCCGCCCGCCAGGATCTGGCGCAACGGGAAACCGCCGGCCGCCTCGCGACCAACGCGGTCCCGCGCGTGGCCATGCCCATGCAGGCTATCCCCGATGACAGCACCACGGTCACGACCAATACGCCGGATGCCGAGCCGTGAGGGTTGCGGCGCCATGGCGACCAACGCTGCGAGCCGACAATGCGATACTGGTGGGCCAACCAGATGCGAACCTACGACGCTGAGGTGGCCGGAGGCTATCTCTGGAGCCGGCAGCGCCGCGCCGATGGCAGCCGCAACCCCTTCTACGAGAATCTGCGCCTGACGCAGACGGGCGATCTGGTCTTCGGCTACGCGCACGCGATCATTCGCGCGGTTGGCGTGGTGATTGGGCCGGCGCGCGAGTCGCCGCCGCCCTCCCCGCTAGGCGGGGAGGAAACCGCGGCGGACATCCGCGGCTGGATGGTGGACGTGGCCTGGATGGAACTGCGGCGTCCGCTGGAACCGGCCAACTACATGGCGATTCTCGCGCCGCTGCTGCCGGAGTGGCACGCACCGCTCACGTCCGAGGGGCGCGGCATTCAGGGCGGCCGCCTGCTGGAACTGCCCTCCCCGCTGGCGCTGGCGCTGCTGCAGCTCGCCGGCGGGCGCGACCCCAAGCATCTCGTCAATCCCGTCTGGCAGCCGCACCAGTTGCGTTTTTCCTTCGCCGAGAACAAGACTGACGAAGAGGGTGGAAGCGGTGTGTGAGTGTGGGAGAGGTCATTGATCATGAATGCAGCGGAAATCGTCGCCCGTCATTTCGATTCGCAACGCGAGCGTATCCTTTCGGACTGGTTCGATCTGATTCGTTTCCCCACGATCGGCACCGAGCCGGAACGGCTGGGTGACTGTTCGCGCTGCACCGCCTGGTTCAGGCGCTACCTGAAGCAGCTCGGTTTCGAGGTCGAGGTCTGCCTCACCGATGGGCAGCCGGTGCTGCTGGCCGACCGGAAGGGCGCGGCTAACGCGCCGGCCGTGTTGATTTACGGCCATTATGACGTCCAGCCGGCCGATCCGCTGGACCAGTGGCTGAGTCCGCCGTTCGAGCCCCAACTGCGCGACGGGCGCGTCTACGGCCGCGGCGCACAGGATAACAAGGGTCAACTGCTGGCGCTGTTGGAAGGCATGTCCGCGCTGATCGCCGCCGGCCGGCCACTGCCCCACATACGTCTGGTACTCGACGGCGAGGAAGAGAGCGGCAGCAACGCGCTGCGCGCCAAGTTGCCGGAATGGAAGCGGCGCCTGGCCGCCGACGTCCTGCTCGCGTGCGATACCAGCATGCACCCGTCCGGCAGAATGGCCATCACGGCCGGCTTGCGCGGCATCGTGCATCTCACCGTAACGCTCGATGGTCCGCGCCACGACCTGCACTCCGGCACGCACGGCGGTCTCGCGCCCAACCCGGCCACGGCCATGGCACGGCTCCTGGCCACGCTGCATGGGGACGACGGCAGCATCGCCGTGAGCGGCTTCCTCGACCGTATCGAGCCGCCCTCCGCGCGCGAGTTGGAACTCGCGCAGGCCGTGCCATTCGACGTCAAGGCCTATGCGGCCGAGACCGGCGTGGAACCGTTGGGCGGCGAGCGCAACCTTCCGCCCTCCGTGCGCGCGGGCTTCCGGCCGACCGTTGAGGTCAACGGCATGATCTCTGGCTACACCGGGGCCGGCACCAAGACCATCATCCCCGCCAACGCCACGGCCAAACTGACCGCGCGACTTTGCCCTGGGCAGGATCCGCCCCGCGCATTGGAACAGATCGTCGCGCACCTGAAGGCGCACGCCCCGGCCGGTCTGCGCCTGACGATCGCGGAAACTCACGACGG
>JAQULY010000376.1:3502-5825 GCA_028718445.1 Kiritimatiellia bacterium | reverse complement strand
ACTGCCAGTTCCTCAATCCTGGCAATCCGCAGGTCCGCCACCCGTTCTGCCCAAGATACGACAGGCAGTGCCAGTGCGACGACTAGCAGAGTTATTCGAGTCATCGTTTACACCTTTCCATCGAACATCTCAATAGGCGTCACACATAGCAGCGAAGACAGCAGGGTGCGGGTGGGATAAGCGTCAAAGGGTGTGTTGATTTCCAGTGAGTTACGAGGCGGCGTTGGTGCATATCAGGAGTGCTATGGGGATCTGCTATGCGACAACGGCGTACTGGGTGGACGCCGACGGGTCTCGGAGCGGATCGTAATCACAGACTCCATGATCGTGAGGATAGGACAGGAAGATGTGAGGGTCAAGGTGGAAAACGGCGCCATCGCCCGATGGGCTACGGCGCGGAAGGGCGGGCGGAAGGAGGGGTGCTTCGGGATAGCCGCGCACCTGCAACCGGGACACCCCGCGCCGGGACGCGGAGCCGCCGCCAAGTTGCTCCTAGGCAAATACCCGACGCCCCCTGCCACGCTTGGGGCGGGCGAAAACCGGCGAAAAGGTTTGCCGGTGGCCCCCGCCGACCGGGGAACGTCCGCGTTCTCCCTTGAGCCACCCGTCCGGGGGTGGCGAATAGGGAGCGACGCGTTGTTGGCTACTCATTTCATACAATCCACGTGTGAATCTCAAAGAGTCTCTTCACGCCAAATCCGTATGCGGCGTAGATACTCCATTCTCCTGCAAGTGATGGCTTCTTGTCGCACGCCAAGACAACGAATGGCACGATGGGATAGACTGTGGGTGAGTGAACCTTCCGATCATGTCGTATCATGAGTACCGCCGGAAGCCAGGTGGCCAGATACAGCCCCAAGACGATCAATGCTATTCTCTTCGCCTTCATTTCCTTCAGCCAACGCTCGCAAGTCAGAATTTTGCGCGGCTACGCGCAAATATTCTGCATTTGCTTGTTCTGCTGGCCCTATGGTCCCCACCTTGAATCTTTCATTTGCCTTCTGTCCCAATTGTGTCGGCCAATGTAGGTCCTGAACAACCTGTAGAGCGGAAAGAACCCGTAGAACTGAATGCGCTCTAGCATGACGCTGCCTTCTTGGGGCGTGTACATCCAATAGGCCATGTTGGCAGACGGCGCACGTCTGGCGTAGGCGATTCCAAAAGCGCTAGAATATGCGAGCAGCAGAAGGAACCCCATGATGCTGGCCACTCGAGTTATCTTGAATGCTCCCACTATCTTCCCAGCAGAACGTGCAGGCCACGAACGCGCAAAAACGCGTTGCGTGCGCCTGCTGGTTAGGGGGATTCCTTGCAGTTGACGTTGTCGGAGGGATAGTACCACTCCTCTGTCTTCGGACTCCTCACGGTTAATCTCGCGTTGCTTGACGCCAGGCGGGCGCCAGAAGCAATCACTTTGAACCGACCATCTGCAAGAGGCACAACCTCAACGCTGTCCGCTTCGGCAACGGCGAACAGTTTGGAGTTCCAGTGAACGGCGCCACTCGCCATGAGCCCTCCGCCAGGACGGATATCGATCCTGTCAGCGGAAACCACGACGGGGCCACATGAAGCACTCATCCGGCCGCTCCCAAGCTCGGCTTCGGGGGTGATGTCGTGCGGTAGAGGCACTGGCTCCCAGTCTTGGATGCCCGCAAATGCGTCAACGAAAGGGGATCGGCAGCCTGGTACCGCTATCAGCATCAGTAGAGCACAAAGGTGCTTCATCATCTTTCCCTAACGTGTGAAATCATCCTCAAATTGACCGCCGCGGTCAATTTGTAGGATGCATTTCTTTGTTGGCTGTCTTGCTTTAGAATCTGTTTCTGTCATTGACGCCATGGCTGAGCATCGCTCAGCTACCACTGACGATATGGACTGGATGCGCTTTATCCGACTTCTCAAAAACAAGTTGGATCACTTCTGTGTGTGGCTCACCATTGACCCGCGTGTCAATGCGAAGCCGAATGGAACCTTCAGGAATCGTGTCCAGTGCCACCGTGTCCACAGTCACTTGGTTTTCGATACGCATACCATCTCCTTTCATTCATCTCAGCCAACGAATAGCGTTTTATCCCTTGCGCTGGTAAAGCTACAACGCAGTGCCGTTGGTAGAAGCATGACGCAAGGGCGGCGGTGGCGCAAGGGATAAAACGGTGTTGAACGGACCCGCCTTCGCGCGGCGCGCTACGGCGCGGCACGGACCCGCCTTCGCGCGGCGCGCTACGGCGCGGCACGGACCCGCCTTCGCGCGGCGCGCTACGGCGCGGCACGGACCCGCCTTCGCGCGGCGCGCTACGGCGCGGCACGGACCCGCCTTCGCGCG